>CAMOMF010000016.1 GCA_946619625.1 uncultured Bacteroidales bacterium | reverse complement strand
GAAGGTTGTCCCCCCGTGTGGAAACCCCCCTCCAAAATAAAGTGTGGGCCCCCGCCTGCTAAACCGGAGCCGATACCACGGATACGGATGCTTGCGTTGGTCCCCGGTTGTCCGCTGGTGTTGGCAACCTGTACGCCTGCCACTTCGCCGGCGAGAGCCTTGGAAATCTCGGAAGGACTCTTCTTTTCGATTGTTTCAGCGTCCACGGCTTGTGCAGAACCTGCAAACGAGCCTTTGGAGACGTTGCCGTAACCGGTAACGACGATGTCTTGAATCACCTCGGTATTCTCATGCAGAGTGATTCTCATGTTGTTTTTGATGCTCACTTCTTCGGTCTTCATGCCTATGAAGGAAACGGTGAGCGTCTTTGCATCATCAGGGACGGAGATAGTGAAGGCACCGTCGTAATCGGAGATAGTGCCCTTGTTGGTTCCGGTAACCTGCACAGAAGCGCCAACTACCGGTTCACCACTCTCGTCCACTACGAGACCACTAATCTGCCTGTCAGCAAAAGCGACTACTGACAGGAGCGTTAGGGTAAGCAATGTAAAAAGTTTCTTCATTGTACTGCTTTTTTATCCGTTATTGTAATCAAAATATTATTCAAATATAGTGTACAGTCAAATATAGTTCAATATATTCAACAAATCAGGGACCCAAAGTCTGCCTTTCACGGTGGTGTAAGGTAGTCTAATGGTCCTGTCGCGATACTTTCGCGGTGCAAAGTTACTACTTTTTTTTGAATCCACCAAACTTTTTGTCAGAAAAATGCGCAAAATAGTAACTTTTTGGTAATTATTTGGTGTTTTTTGTTGTTTTTTCGTTATTAAAGGTGCGTTTTAGACGTATTGTAGTAGTGAAATACTGTCCAAGGCGAATGCTTCTTGTGCTGTGCGAAGGAGAAATTCGGGTGTGAAAGTGCTCATCCTATCGAGAGCGTGCTGCCAACTAAAGACGTTGCCGGTGTGTAGGAGCTGTTTCGCCATGGAGAGGGCGGTGTTTTCGTTGTTGTCTGCGCTGACCGCCATTTGTCCTTTGATTTGGCAAAGAGCGCGGTGTAGGGCGGTGGTGGAGAGTGGTGTTTGTGCCAGTCGGGAGAGTTCGTCCATGACGAGTCGGATGCAGCGTTCGCGGTTTTCGGGGTCGGTGGCGAAGTAGACGGACCAGTATCCTGTGTCGGAGAGTGGGGTGTATTGACTTTCAACCGTGTATGCCAGTCCTTTGTGCTCGCGTATAGACATGTTGAGTCGGGAGTTGATGGCTCCTCCGCCGAGTATGTTGTTGAGCAGGTAGAGTGCCAACTGCTTGTGGTGCCCGATGGGGTATGCGCGGCTGCCGAGCATGACGTGTGCCTGGTGGGTGTGTCGGTGGTAGTCGGCGTTTTTGGGTGTGTAGGCAGCGGGAGTCACTCGTGTGCGCGCCCCTGCGTGCATAATATAAGGTGAGTTGCTGAAGTATCGTTCGGCGTAGGTGAGCACTTTGGTGAAAGGTACATCCGCCAAGACAAAGACGACCATGCGTTCGGGTGTATAGGTTTCCGCCATGAATCGTCCGGCTTTGTCGGCGGTGAAGTATCGGAGCGTGCGTCGTGTGCCGAGTACGGGTTGTGCGATTGCGTAGCCGTCGAAGACAAGACTCTCGAAGTCGTCGTAGATGAGTTCGGAGGGGGAGTCGTTGTAACTCTCGATTTCATCGTAGATGACTTGGCGTTCCTTGTCGAGTTCTTCTTTTGGGAAAGCCGGGTGGAAGAGCATGTCAGCCAGGAGTTCGAGTGTTCGTCCGATGTAGGCGGGTAGTGTGGCAGCATAGAAAGCCGTTTCCTCCTTGGTGGTGTAGGCATTGAGTTCGCCTCCGATGTTCTCGATCCGGTTGATGAGTTGCGTGGCAGAGCGTTTCTGCGTTCCCTTGAAGAGCGTGTGCTCGATGAAATGCGCCATGCCGTTTTCTTCGGGTTTTTCATCGCGTGTGCCGGTTCCGACCATTACGCCGGAGTACGCAATATGTGAGGAATTGCGCATGTGAATGACTCTAATTCCATTCGAAAGTGTAAAAATATTGATTTTTTCTGCCATAAATTTGGTCAATTCAAAAAAAAGTGTTAACTTTGCACCCGATTTCGAGCGGCATTGGCGTAATTGGTAGCCGCGCCAGACTTAGGATCTGGTGACGTAAGTCGTGTAGGTTCGAGTCCTATATGCCGCACAAAACAATTCATTAGTATGACATAATGTTCGTTATGATGAAGCGAATCTTTCCCGTTCTTTTGTTAGTAGTGCTGTTTAGCAGTTGTTTGAACACGCAGAGTCATTATACTCCGCAGGTGTCGATGAGTACGTTTACGTCGTCTTCGGGTGACAGTCTGACCTATCGGTTTGACGAGTTGTCGGGCTTGTACAATGTGGACAGTGTGCACGTGGGTGACACGCTGACGGCAGCGGTGGGCTTCGCTTCGCTTGGGAACAACCTGATTTCCGCCCATATCAAATGGGACACTGCGTATATGAACGTGCGGGCGATCTTGTCGGGACAGATAACGAGCCTGTTGCTGCCTCAGTCGGATACGGTGGCGTTGGACCTGTATTGCCCCATGGGGTATAATTATCTGGGCTTGCCGATAGTGGTTGTTCCTAAGAAAGCCGGCTCGACTCCGCTGAAGTTCACGGTGGTGAGTGACTCGAAGTATTCGCCCACCGAGGAGGTGCTGATAATGAATATCGTGAGCCGTTAGGTTGTCCGTTCTGCCCTTGTAGAGAGGGGCGGAGCAGGTGGCGCGTCAATGATAGAGCGCCTTGCTTTCCTGCCTGATTTGTTCCATCTCGTCCAAGGTCATGTCTTCGAGGTGTCGTCCTTGTTCGCGTGCTTTCTGCTCGAGGTAGCCGAAGCGCGCGATAAATTTCTGGTTGGTGCGCTCGAGTGCATTGTCGGGCACGAGGTGGTAAAGGCGTGCCGCATTGACGATGGCGAAGATGACGTCACCCAGTTCCGCCTCCATGCGGTCGTGGTTGCCCGCCTTGGCTTCGTCCTCAAACTCGCGTATTTCCTCTTTGACCTTGTCCCATACCTGCGAAGGTTCGTCCCAATCGAAGCCAGCGTTGGCGGCTTTTTCCTGAATGCGGTACGCCTTGATGAGTGAGGGCAGTGCTTTGGGCACTCCGCTCAGGATGGTTTTGTTGCCGTCTTTTTCGCGCTGCTTGACGAGTTCCCAAAGCTTGGTGACCTCATCGGCAGTCATGTCCTTGGCGTTGGGGATGTCGAGGTTGCCGTATTGTGCGGCTTTCTCGACTCCATAGACGTGCGGGTGGCGGAAAATGAGTTTGTCGCAGAGCATGTTGCATACGTCTGCGATGTCGAACTCACCTTTCTCGCTGCCCATTTTGGCGTAGAAAACGACATGTAGGAGTACATCGCCGAGCTCTTTGGCAACCTGGTGGAGGTCGCCGGAGGTGATGGCGGCAGCAAGTTCGTATGTTTCCTCGATGGTGTTCTCACGGAGGGAGTCGAAGGTCTGTTTGCGGTCCCAGGGGCATCCCTCGCGCAATTCATCCATGACGGTGAGGAGTCGGTCGAAGGCTTCGAGTTGTTGTTGTCTTGTATTCATTGTAGATAGTTGTTTATTCGGTTATGGTGAGTATTGTGAGTGGGAGATGACGCGCTCTTGTCATAGTTGAGGAGCGGGATCAGAGGCAAGGAAGTATGCTAATATCATAATAATAACATAATAATATCATAATAATAACATAATAATATCATAATAATAACATAATAATATCATAATGCTTGTTCGAAGTTCCCTTGCAGAAAAGAGAAGTGTCCTTCGGAGTCGATGGCTCCGTACTGTTGGTGGTCGCAGAAGTCGCCAAGGACGATGACCTGCGCGCGTGTAGCGAGGAGCACATTCATCTCGAGGTGCCGGTGCCCGAAGATATAGTAGTCGTAGTGGGTGGTTTGCTCGTGGTGCTTGGCGAAGATAATCTGTTCCTCGTTGTTCTCACCCATGTAGAGGTTGGGGACGGCGAGGTGCTTGCGCCGCGAGGACTGCGCCCATGAATAGCCGATATGGTTGCCGAGCGCGGGCGGTACGAGGCGGAAAAGGAACTGCGCCAAGGGGTTGTGGAAGAGGGCTCGGATAAAGAGGAAACGCCTGTCGGAGGAAGCGAGTCCGTCGCCGTGTGCGAGGAAACAGCGCTTGCCGTGTAGGGTGATGTCGAGCGGCTTTTTGTGAATCTGCATGCCTGTCTGTTGAGCGAGCCATCCAAAGGTCCAGATGTCGTGGTTTCCGATGAAGAAATGCACGGGGCAGTGCGCAGTGAGTTCGCGCAGCGCCTGCAGGACATCGTCGAACCCGTGGGGCTTGCCGGCGCGTCCGTAGAAGAACTCGCACCAGAAATCGAAGATGTCGCCCAGCAGGAAGACCTGCTCGGCATCCGCCTGCATGGATTGCAAGCAGCGGATGAGACGTTGTTGGTGCTGTTGCGGGTCGGCGATAAGGCGCGAGCCGAGGTGTGCGTCGCTGAGGAAATAGATCATGTCAGGCAAATCCAAGTTCAATTTTGGCTTCTTCGGACATCATGTCTTTGGTCCATTCGGGTTCGAAGACGATGTTGACCTGCACGTCCTTGACCTCGTCGATGGAGCGCATTTTCTGCGTAACATCCTCGACGAGGAAATCGGCAGCGGGGCAAGAAGGTGCGGTGAGGGTCATGTCGATGACCAAGTTGCCATCGTCTTGCAGGTCAATCTTGTAGATGAGTCCCATGTCGTAGATGTTGACAGGGATTTCGGGGTCGTACACCGTTTTGAGGTAGCGGACTATTTTTTCTTCGGTTTGCAGAAATTCGTTGTCCATTTGTCAAGGGGAACTTAGATTTATTCCCGTATTAGTTGAACGTTGAATGAAAATGGAATTATACGCCTTCAGTCCAATGAGGGAAGTTCCTTTAGAATTGCGGGACGCAGGCGTAGAATTCGAGGTCTTGGGTTTCGTCGGTGTTGATGAGCGAATGGTTATGCCCCTCGGGACAGTAAGCGGCTTGTCCCGCTCGGATGGCCTTTGTTTCGCCATCGTCAAGGAGAGTGCCGTTGCCGCTGAGGATGAAGATTACTTCGGCTGAACCCTCGTGTGTATGGAGTCCGATGCTGGCTCCGGGGATGAGGATGGCGTGCATGATTTTGCACTTGCCATCGTCGAATATCTGTGCAGACAGTTCTTTCTCGCCGCCCTTGAAATTAGGCAGTGCCTGCACGTTCATGTTGGGAAAATCTATGATCATATAGTCTGTATTATCCTATTTGGGCTGCAAAGTTACAAATAAAATTTGACATACGCAAGTCTTTGGGCGGAAAAAAGCGCCTTGTATGTGCTTTTTCGGTTAAAAATATGCGTGAGCGGGATGTATTTTGTCACAGGGCGCTATCCGTTGGCTGTTTTCACTTGAAGAACGTGTGAAACCACGAAAGGAAAGCGTCTTTCCACCTGCGGCACTCGTCTGAACCTTTGGTGTTGGATGCCCCGAACCCATGCCCTCCTGTCGTGTACAGGCAGAAGCGGTGCGGTACGTTGTTTGCCGTGAGGGCGGAGTCCAGGAGGAGACTGTTTTCGTAGCGAACGACGGGGTCGTCCTGACAAGCGACGAGGAAGACGGGCGGGCAGTCGGGACGGATATGTTTCTCGATGGAGAGCGAGTCCTGCATCTGTGTGTTCCACTGCCTCCAGACCCCCAGTGCGCCACGGCGTGACCTTTTGTGCGTAAGAACAGGGTCGCTGAACGTCACCACAGGATAGACGGGGACGAGGAACTTGGGGCGGTAAGGTGTATGGTTGAAGGCAAAAGAGGACATTGTCAGGTGCCCGCCTGCGGAGAAGCCCATCACGCCTATACGGTTGGTGTCCACATGCTGCTCCTCCGCGTGCTCGTACACGTAACGGAGCGCGTCCTCCACATCGTTGAGCATGTCGGGGTACTTGTTACCTATGCCGAGCACACGGAATCCAAAGATGTATGCCGGCACGGTGGCGACGCGGTAACGGAGGACGTAGGCGTTAAAGCCGTTTAGGTTCAGCCACTCCGCCACCAGAACGCCCTCGGTCTGCATGTCGTGCCAACTATAACTGCCGCCGGGGCATACGATGACTGCCGGTCGCAACCGGTCGGTGCTATCCGGCAGAACAAACGGAATGAGTCTCTCCCGCCCTTGCAGAGGCGAGAGAAACAGCAGAAGCCACAAAAGGAGTGTGCAGGTCTTACAAAAGTGCATCAAACAGAGGCTGCATATCCGCCTTGCGTGCAGCGCCAACGTGGCGGTTGACCAACTGACCGTTCTTGAAGAAGAGGATGGTAGGGATGTTCATCACATTGAACTGCGCCGGCACTTCGTCGTTGTCGTCCACATTCATTTTGCCTACCAGAATACGTCCTTCGTACTCCTCTGCCAGTTCGTCGATGACGGGTCCCATCATGCGGCAAGGACCGCACCATGGTGCCCACAGGTCAATTACTACGGGTTTTCCCTCTGCCAGAACGGCTTGGAAATTGGAATCAGTGATCTCTAACATAATACTTGCATTTATATTGGTTTTACCTTAGTTTATTTACAAGCGGGTGCTTAATTTATCGGCTTATGCACGGGCGAGGCGGTTATTGCCAATTGCGGCTTGGTTTGCCACGAAGCCACTACTGCATCGTTTTGCAGCGTCAGGCGGATAGCCTCTGCGTCTGTCGTCCCCTCCAGCAGCAGCGTAGTGAGCGCGTCCTCGATATGCGTCTGGATGGCACGTTTGAGCGGACGCGCACCATACTGCTTGCAGTCCGACTGCGCAATCAGGAAATCCTTCACCTCGGCTGGTACCAGCAGTTCGTAGCCCATACTCCGCACACGACCTGTGATACCCTGCAGTTCCAGGTCGATGATACGGTGCAGACTATCTTGTTCGAGCGGGCGGAAAGTGACGACAGAGTCGATACGGTTCACGAACTCGGGCGGGAACTTCTTCCTGAGCGCCTTGAGCAGGATGGCATCGGCACGCTTGGGGTCCAACCCGTCTGCCGACTGAAAACCGATACCTGCGCCAAAGTCCTTCAACTCGGTCGTTCCCACATTGGAGGTCAGGATGATAACGGTGTTCTTGAAGTCCACCACGCGACCCTGACGGTCAGTCAGTCGTCCCTCGTCCAGCACTTGCAGCAGCACGTTGAAGATGTCGGGGTGCGCTTTCTCGATCTCGTCGAAAAGGACGATGGAGTAAGGCTTGCGCCGTACCGCTTCCGTCAGTTTGCCTCCGTCCTCGTGTGCCACATATCCCGGAGGCGCACCTACGAGCAGCGAGGTGGTATGTTTCTCCATGTACTCGGACATGTCGAAGCGGATGAGTGCATCCTTCGAGCCGAACATCTCCTCCGCCAGGCACTGCGCCAAGTGGGTCTTGCCCACGCCGGTAGGACCAAGGAAGAAGAACGTGCCAATCGGATGGTTGGGGTCTTTCAGTCCCAATCGCGAGCGCTGGATAGCCTTGGCGATGACTGTCACCGCTTTGTCCTGACCGATGACACGCCCTTTGAGCACGTCACCCAATGCTTTGAGGCGTTGCGTCTCTTGGGTCTGTACCCGCTGTACAGGCACGCCCGACATAAGCGACACCACGCGCGCCACATCGTCCACGGTGATGGCGACGGGCTTGTTGGACTGCTCTTTCCGCCAAGCGCGCAGACTCTCCATCAGGCTGTTCTCCAGGTTCTCCTGACGGGTGCGGAGGGCTACCACCTGTTTGAAATCCTCCTTGCGGGCAACCTCCTGTTTCTCTTCGCGTATTTTCTGCAGTTCCGCCTCCATCTCATCAAGGAAAGGAGGACGCACCCTCAGTTCGGTCTGTACACGGGCACCCGCCTCGTCCATCGCGTCGATGGCTTTGTCGGGGAAACTGCGGTCGGAGATATATCTGTCTGTAAAGTCCACACATGCGCGCAACACTTCTTCAGAATAGGTGACGTTGTGGTGCTCGCCGTATTTCTGTGCCAATTGGCGCAGGATGTCCATGGTCTGCTCCTTGGTGGTGGGAGCCACCGTCACTTTCTGGAAACGGCGTTCCAGCGCCCCGTCTTTCTCGATGGACGTGCGGTACTCGTTGAGCGTAGTGGCACCTATGCACTGCACTTCGCCGCGCGCCAACGTAGGCTTGAGGATATTGGCTGCGTCTAATGAGCCCGAAGCGTTACCTGCCCCGATGAGGGTATGTATCTCGTCAATGAACAGGATAATCTGCGGGTTCTTCTGCAGTTCGTTCACCACGGATTTCATGCGCTCTTCGAACTGCCCGCGGTAGGTCGTGCCCGCCACCATCGAGGCGATGTCGAGTGACACGATACGTTTGCCGTATAGTTGCGGCGACACCTCGTGCGTAGTGATACGGATAGCCAGCCCCTCCACGATGGCGGACTTGCCCACACCGGGCTCGCCTATCAGGATAGGGTTGTTCTTCTTGCGCCGGGACAGAATCTGCACCACACGTTCTATCTCGTCCTGCCTGCCTATGACAGGGTCCAATGCCCCCTCTTCCGCCTGCTTGGTCAGGTCCTTGCCGTATTTGTCCAAAGCGGGGGTCTTGCTGTCGGACTTGCCCTCCTTGGGTTTCTCTGTGGATGTGGAACGCGGAGCGTCGTCCTCCAGGTCGGAAGAGAAATCCGAACCCATGCGCGGCTGAGCCTGCTGCGCCTTGGGTTTGGGCAGACGTTTCTCCATGCCCTCGTAGTCTATCTGCCAGTTGTCGCTCAGATAGGTTGCCGCTTTGTTGATACGCTCGCGGAGGATAGCCATCAGCAGGTGCTCGGTGTCGGGCTGCTCCGCATGATACGATTTAGCCTCCAGGTCGAGGATACGCAGTATGCGCTCGGTCTGTTTGTCATACGTGATCTCACCCACAAAACGGGTGTTACGGCGCAGACGCTCTTCCAGTGCCGCCTTCGCTTTCTCCATATTGAAACCCGCCTCTTTCAGCAGGTCGCACGCACGACCCTCACCGAAGGAAATCAGCCCCAACAGCAGGTGGTCCGGCGTGATATGCTCCGAGCCAAGGCGAACCGCCTCTTGCTGGCTCAGCATCAATACTTTATTTAAGTTCGTTGTATAGGTCATATGCATCATTGGTTTTCATAAGAGCCCCTATCTCCAGAAGTGCCAGGCGGCTCCGAGACGGAACACCGGCGGGTTTTCCGCATAAGCGGGCATGGACAGGTAGGTCTTATTCTTCATCATATAATAGTTAAAATGCGTAAATTGCAAGTACAGTTTCAGTTTGATGGACTTGACGTACAGGTTCAGATACACGTTCATGATGGGATAGTTGCCCACCTGTGTCCGGTGCTGTGCCATGAACTGCCCCAGCGCAGGGTTCAGCACCGGCGCGTAGTACTTGGTGTGATAGCGCAGGTCCACACCTATCTGGGCGTACAATGCCTTGAACCACAAGCCATGATAGTACAGATTATGGTACAGGGTCAGGGCGGGCACGGACAACACGGTGTCGGAGGACATCTGGTAAATCACATGGTTCTCCAGGTTCACCCACGGTGTGGTCAGGTCCAGTTTGGCATTGGCCTCCAGCACCTGCACGTTGCCTCCGTGCTGTTGCGGCAGTCCTTTGCTGTCGAAATAGATGTACTTCGTCAGGTTCTCAAAGCCCACGAACACCGCCGGCTTGAACCATTGGGTCGGATACTTCACCTCGCCGCCCACAAAGAAACGGTAGGTCTTGTCGAAATTGTTCTCCCAGATATAGTGGTTCGAGCGGTAGTTCTGCACAAAATAGTCCGGCGTCTCGTTGCGGAAATACGCCTGTGCCGACACACGCATCGTGTCCTTGGCGATGGGGAAAATACCGTCAATATGTCCGTTCACTTGGAACTCGCCCAGTTTGTATCCTGCCAGACACACGTCGCCTCCGAAACCATATCGTATCCATTGGCCGCGGTTCTTATACAGCGCACCGCCCACAAACGTGTTGTTCGTCCACCTCTCGCCCACCAGCGTGTCGGACATCCAGTGCAGGTGCTGCTCTGCTATTTCCTCATAGGTGGCATTGCCGAAGCCCGCCTTCGTGATAGGTTTGTACTGCCCCGCCCGGCTCTGGTAACGCATGAACTCGTTGGTGGCATATGCAGTGGCGCCGAACCGCAGCCACGTGTTGAACTCCTCCTCGAAGGTCACCGCCAGGGTGTTGCGTATCGCCAGTGCATTGGCGGTGTCGTTCGTGGCGGTCATGTTCAGGTACGTGTTCTCGTAGAACCCCTGACGGCTGGTTTTCTCTATGTACCGCTTCATGTGGTTCGTCACGGCAAACGTATGGGCGAATGTGGTAACCGGTATGTACTCCGTGATAATCGTGTCACGCGGTGCCTCCCCGCGTCGCCGGATGGTCTGCTTCCGCTCCCTCTCTACGCAGATGGAGTAATGGTGGTTCAGGTAGCCCGAGAAATACTTGTACCCTGACATCGCATACAGGTTCGTGGGCAGGTCCGCCGCCTGCAACTGTCCCCCCAGTTCCGAAGGGTCCGACAGACCGCCGTTCTCGAAGTTGCTCAATGTGTTGAACGTCACCGCTGCAGCCAGACCGTAGTGCGTGCCGTTGTAACTGCCGAACACCGCACCATTGAACCACTTGCCCTGCTGGTTGGCATACTGCCCGGGCGCATTCACGTACCTTAACTGCGCACCCAGGTTCGTCCGCTTGGTCAGGTTGCCCGTGAAATGGAACGTCACCTCTGTATCCTGATGACCGTTCACGAAACCTTTCTGCCAACTCACGCCCGAATAGGCGATGGTCGTGCGGTAGAAATGCACATCCTGCGGAGTCAGCACATAGGGCGAATAGGCGGTGGCAAACAGGTGGTCCATGCGCGGACGCACAAACCCCTTGCGCATGCCGTTGCCGTCACGGTCAAAATACACCATCGATTGGATGGGCGACACCATATTGCCGTTGTACGCATTGGCGATACTGTAGTCGTTCTGTACGTTCCGCATGGGCATGTTCAGCCACCCTGTATCCACTTTGGTGGAGTCCACCAAACCGTAATCGTGCAGCAAACGCCAACTTTTCACTACTCCCACGGCGCGGTTGTTCTTTGCCGCACGCAAAGGCGCAGCCGTTGCCATACACAGCAACAGCGTCACGATAACCACTATGTTCCAGTTGTTTACGTGCACTTCCGTTTTCTTTTTTAAGCCTTCCTCCCCGCATTCGGGTAGAAAAAGCGTGCAAAGTTACAAAAAAAAATTGACATATGCAAGCATTTTCCAAAAAAAATCATCTCCCATCCCCATCTTCCCCGCCCTGCCCCATCTTTCCCTTGTCCTCTTCCTCCTCCATCCCTCGTCTTGTTTTTTTGTTCTTTGTTCTCATCCACGGACTCTCCCCCTAAGGTAGTGGGTGCACACGTAGTGATTGTCCGAAGGTAAGAATATGATTCGGCCCCGTTCCTCCAGGACTGCATCTATCTTCCTTGTTCTTTCTTCCGTTACGTCCGAATATTATTCGGGCACAGTCCGCGAGGACTGATAGTTGTTCCTCGTTCCTTGCCCCTTGCTCCAATAAGCCTTCCTAAACAGGGAAGTTTGGAGGGTCTCCTTCCATTCCCCAACTACATCCCACGTTCAAAACACGTAGGATATACGTAAGATATACGTAGGATATACGTAGGATACACGTAAGATAACTATGACTCGACACTGCGACCCCGCTGTTACAAAAACACACTTTTTTTCACTTTTTCTTCAAAATCCTTGCATATGTCAAAAAAAAGCAGTACCTTTGCACTCGCAAAGCGTACTGCGTCAATTCGGGGTCCCCGAAACGACTTGCTCGTTTTGGGGAGAGCGGAGCGCCCGAGTGCTTTAATGAGTCTGGAGCGAAGTCGAAAGACTCAGTTGGTGAGCGAGGGTAGTGAACGCGAAGTACCTTTGCAGGGCGATTTGCACAAAACGGAAAATGTCGGAAGTTTACCACATACCTGCGCTGTTAAGCGAGACGGTCGATGGGCTGAATATCAGTCCGTCCGGCACGTATGTTGACGTCACTTTCGGTGGCGGAGGGCACAGCGGCGCCATCCTGAAACGACTCTCGGCTGAGGGCAGGCTGTTCTCGTTTGACCAGGACGAGGACGCCTACACCTCCGTTAGTTCGCGTACCGATGCGCCTTTCGCTCATGCGCCCAACTGGCAGTTTGTACATGGCAATTTCCGCTACGTGAAGAACTTCATGGACTACTACGGTGTCCCCGCCTACAGGGCTGACCTGCCGGGCAGCGGCATTGACGGCTTGCTGGCGGACTTGGGCGTGTCGTTTCATCATTTCGACGAGGCGGAGCGCGGTTTCTCTTTCCGCTTCGATGGACCGCTGGACATGCGCATGAACCGCACCGGCGGCAAGACGGCGGCGGATATCCTCAACACCTACAGCGAGGAGGACCTTGCGCGCGTGCTCTTTCTTTATGGTGAACTGAAGAACAGTCGCCAACTGGCTCGAAAAATCGTCCGACTCAGGGCAAACAAGCCCTTTGAGACTACGCGCGACCTTACCGCCGTCATCGCACCGGACGAGCAGGTCGAATCCCGTTTCAAGAAAGACCTCGCGCGTCTCTTCCAGGCCATCCGGATGGAAGTGAACGACGAGACGCAGGCACTGGAACAGATGCTGGAAGGAGCCAAACAGTTGCTCAAGCCCGGAGGCAGGATTGCCGTCCTCACCTACCACTCGCTGGAGGACCGCATTGTCAAGAATTTCCTCCGGAGCGGCAACACCGAAGGACGTATCGACAAGGATTTCTACGGCAACGTACTCACCCCTTTCCGGCTGGTTAACAGGCAGGTCATCGTGGCGTCGGACGACGAAGTCGAGCGCAACCCAAGGGCGCGTAGTGCCAAACTGAGAATCGCAGAGAAACTGGAATCTTACAAATGAATATTTGATGGCAGAGAACAAACATAATTGGGTCCAAGATGTGCTGAATGGTAATATCTTTACCATGGAAGCGGCGCGCAGGCAGTACAAACTGCTCGTGCTGATTTTCGTGCTCATGATCGTATATATCTTCGAGGGCTACCGCTCCCAGCAGCAACAGGCACGCATCGTCGAACTGAACCGTGCCCTGCAGGACGCGCATTACGAGTACCTCACGGTCAACGCCGAACTGACAGAGATGTCCCGCCAGTCCGTTGTGAGCCAAAGACTGAAGGATGCCGGCAGCAACGTCAAGGAAAGTCTCACTCCGCCCGTGAGCATCAAATAATACCCTAACTACCAACCATTAATGGATAGACGTCAAGAAAATACTGTTATCCGCTTCATCGCCATCTTCGGGGTGATGCTCTTGGGCTTTGTCGCCGTTCTGGTGCAGATTGCCATTATCCAGACCAAAGAAAGCGAGAAATGGCTCGCCATTGCCGACCAACAGGAGAAAGTGCGCAAAGAGATCCCCCCCATGCGAGGCAATATCTTCGATGCAAGCGGACGCCTGATGGCAGGCAGCCTACCCAGATACGAACTGGTCATGGACATGCGTGTGGAGGCACTACACTTGGGCGGAGACACCCTCTTCTACCGCTATCTCGACTCCACTGCCGAAGGGCTTGCCGCTATCTTTCAGGACAAGTCCGCCGACGATTACAGGCGCGCACTGACCCATGAGTTCATACGCAATAACGGCCACTTCAAGTTGCAACCCAAGGCGGTCAGTTACACCCAAATGAAGCGCGTCAAGGCACTTCCACTATACCGGAAAGGACAGTACAAAAGCGGACTGATTATCAATCCGCGACACGAACGCGTCAAACCGTTCGGCTCACTCGCCAGCCGCACCATTGGAGGCATTTACGGCGAGAAAGGGGACGGCATCAACGGGCTGGAAAAACAATACGACCGACTCCTCCACGGCAAACCCGGTATCAGCGAGAAAACCCACATAAACGGACGCACCGAATATATCACCGTGGAAGAACCCGAGGACGGATATGACCTCATCACCACCATCAACGCCAACCTCCAAGACATCGCCGAAAGCCAACTCCGGCAGAAACTCACCGAAAAAGAGGCGGAGTGGGGCTGTGTCGTCCTCATGGAGGTGAAAACAGGCGAAGTGAAAGCCATCTGCAACCTCGGACGCAACGGGGACGGCACCTATTCCGAGAATAAGAACTATGCCGTCGAGCGTGTAGAGCCCGGCTCCACCTTCAAGACCGTCAGCCTCATGGCGGCACTCGACGATGGCAAGGTCACCCTGCAAGACTCGTTCCTCACCTGTTCGAAAGGATGGAAATACAACGGTGCCATGCATATCGACGCACACAAGTACGACGGCTACCTGACCGTACAACAGGCACTGGCGGCATCCAGCAACATCGTGCTCGCGAAAATAGTCACCGAGAGTTATGAGAAAAAAGCCAAGAACTTCGTGAACAGGCTGGACAAGATGGGCATTCGCGAACCCGTCCCTTGCCAGATTCCGGGAGCACAGGACCCGCGTATCGACATCCCCCAGGACGCGGTCACGCTCTCCAAGATGGCGTACGGCTATTCGGTCGAACTCTCCCCTCTGCAGACGCTCATGTTCTACAACGCCATCGCCAATGACGGCAAGATGATTGCCCCTTTCTTCGTCAAGCGCATCATCAAGGACGGACGCACCGTGCAGTCGTTCAGCGCCAAAACCGTCAACTCCAGTATATGCAAAGAGTCCACCTTGCGCGACATACGAACCGCCCTACACGATGTGGTCTGGGACAACGAACACGGCACTGCCTCCATTAATCCATGGGGACAGCGCAAGGCGCAAAGTGACCTCGTACACATCGCCGGAAAAACCGGCACCGCGCAGATATTCGAAAACGGACGCTACAACAGCCACCGCCACCGCATGTCATTCGTGGGCTACTTCCCCGAAGAAGCACCTCAATACACATGTATCTGCGTGATACAGAGGCCTACCGGCAGTTACGATGCAGGCATGGACTGCGGCTCCACCGTCCGCAACATCGCCATCAAGACCATGGCGTTCGCAGGTACGCGCAATGCCGCCGAGATGGCGCTGCCCTACGACAGCATCGACAAGCCACGCATCAAGGGCGGACTCCACAAGTCCATCCGCAAGGCCGCCAAAGGTTCGGGCGTCAAGGTGAACAAAGTGGACTCGCCGTGGGCGAAAGTGAACGAACATCTGCATGCTGTGTCCATCGAGGTCAATCCGACCAAAGTGCCCAATGTCATCGGCATGGGGGCACGCGACGCCGTCTATGCCATCGAGCAGACCGGCATGATGGCGCATATTCACGGCAAGGGCAAAGTGGCAACGCAAAGTGTGGAGCCCGGCTCGGCAATCATTAAGAACGGAACTATTTATTTGGAATTGAGATGATACTTTCAACGCTTCTGTCCGACCTCGCAGTCAAAGAGGTCATAGGCGCAACCGACGTGGATATCCTGTCCATCGCGTTCGACTCGCGCCAGGTCACCGCGGGCACTTTGTTCGTGGCACAACCCGGCACGGTGGTGGACGGACACAACTTCATTGACAAAGCCATCGAGCAGGGAGCAGCCGCCGTAGTATGCGAGCGCACCGACACCATCACCCGTCAGGGGGCGACAATCATCGTGGTGGAAAACGCCTCGTACGCCCTCGGGCTGATCGCCTCCGCATGGAACGGATACCCCAGCCGACACCTCACGCTCGTAGGCGTCACCGGCACGAACGGTAAGACCACCATCGCCACCCTACTGTACAAGATGGTACGTGCCATGGGACACCATGCCGGACTGTTCTCCACCGTCGTCAATTACATCGACGACACACCCGTGGAGGCTACCCACACCACTCCCGACGCACTGGAACTGAACGGACTGCTCCGCCGCATGGTGGAAGCCGGATGTACCTACGCTTTCATGGAGGTCAGTAGTCATGCCATTGCGCAGCACCGTATCGCCGGACTCGACTTCGACGGGGCACTCTTCACCAACTTGACGCGCGACCATATCGATTTCCACAAGACCTTCGACAATTACCGCGACACCAAGAAACAACTGTTCGACAACCTCAAGAAAGACGCGTTCGCCATCACCAACAAAGACGACAAGAACGGGCTCGTCATGACGCAGAACTGCCGGGCGGCGGTACGCACCTATTCCACCCGCACCCTCGCCGATTACAAGGCGCGCATTCTCGAAGAGGGGTTCGACGGCATGCTGCTCGAAGTCAACGGACAGGAGGTCTTCGTACGACTCGTGGGACGGTTCAACGTCAGCAACCTGCTCTGTATCTACGGAGCCGCCGTATCGCTCGGCTTTGAGCCGCAAGAGGTGCTCCGCGTACTCTCCACGCTCAGCGCGGTCAACGGACGCTTCGAAGCCATCCACAGTCCCAAGGGGTGGACTGCTATCGTGGACTATGCTCACACACCCGATGCAGTGGAGAACGTGCTCACCACCATCAACGAGATTCGCAAACCGGACAGCAAAGTTATCACGGTGGTAGGCTGCGGCGGCAACCGCGACAAAGGCAAGCGACCCATGATGGCGTCCATCGCTGCTAAGAACAGCACCCGACTGATCCTCACCAGCGACAATCCCCGCGACGAAGAGCCGGCGGACATCCTCAAGGACATGGCGGCGGGACTCACTCAGGACGAACTCCGCACTACCCTCATCATCGAGGACAGGGAGACGGCAATCAAGACCGCCTGCATGCTCGCGCAGAAAGATGATGTGATTCTCATCGCAGGCAAAGGGCACGAGGACTACCAGATCATCCGCGGCGTCAAGCACCATTTCGACGACCACGAAATCGTCCGCGCCAACTTGTAACATTTATCCACACTCATAATTCATAACTCATAATTCATAACTCATAAATATAAATGTTATACTATTTATTCACATACTTCAACCAAATCCCGGGTGCACGACTCGTCACCTACATCTCCTTCCGCGCTATTGTAGCAGCGGGACTGGCAATGCTTATCAGTGTCTATTGCGGCAAGTATTTTATCCGGCTGCTCCGGCGGAAAAACATCTCCGAGGAACAGAGGGACGCCAAAACAGACCCGTTCGGCGTACAGAAAAAGGGAGTCCCCACCATGGGCGGACTGATTATCATTGCTGGCATCGTACTGCCCTGTCTCTTGTTGGGCAAACTGGGCAATATCTACATGATCCTCATGCTCATCACCACGCTGCTGCTGGGCGCGCTCGGCTTTGCCGACGACTATATCAAGACCTTCCGTCACCACAAGGACGGACTGAACGGTTGGGTGAAAATTGCCGGACAAATCACCCTCGGACTGATTGTGGGACTTACCCTCCGATACAGCCCGCAAGTCGTTATGAACGAAACGGTCAGCACCACCTACGTCAACAACGAGCGGGTCATGGTCAAGTCGCCCGACGTCAAGTCCACACGCACCACTATCCCCTTCGTCAAGAACCATAATGCCAACTACGCCGATATGTTCGATTTCCTCGGCAAGGACAACAAGTACCGCGCAGGGTGGATTTTCTTCGTACTCCTTACCGTCTTCGTAGTGGCGGCAGTCAGCAACGGAGCCAACCTCAACGATGGCATGGACGGCATGTGCGCAGGCAACTCCGCCATCATCGGCATCGCACTGATTGCCCTTGCCTACACTTCAGGCAGCACTGTCTGGGCGGACTATTTCGATGTCATGTACATCCCCGGCTCGGAGGAGTTGGTGGTCTTCCTCGGTGCCTTCGTCGGTGCACTCATTGGTTTCCTCTGGTGGAACGGTTTCCCCGCACAGATATTCATGGGCGACACGGGCTCGCTCACCATCGGGGGCATTATTGGTGTGTGCGCCGTAGCCATACACAAAGAGTTGCTTATCCCCATCCTCTGCGGTGTCTTCCTCATGGAAAGTCTCAGCGTCATTATCCAAACGCAGGTGTTCAAGTGGAGCAAGAAACACGGCGCGCACCATATCCGTGTATGGAAACGTACACCTATACACGACCATTTCCGCTACTCCGTGGACCAGGTGCTCAAGAACGACCCCACTTGTAGCATTTGGTTCAAGGGCAGTCCCGAACTGCAACATGAGCAGAAAATAGTGCTGCGTTTCTGCATCATCACTATCCTTTTGGCAGCATTCACTATCCTAACACTCAAGATCCGATGAAAAAACTCGTCATACTCGGCGCGGGCGAATCCGGCGCAGGAACAGCCGTCCTCGGCTTGAAACAGGGCTACGATGTGTTCGTCTCTGACATGGGACCCATCAAGCCCCAATACAAGCAACTCATGGACACGTACCACGTGCCCTACGAAGAGAACGGACACACCGAGGCGCGTATCCTCGATGCCACCGAAGTGGTCAAGTCACCCGGCATCCCCGCCACGGCACCTTTGGTACAGAAACTCACAGCACTGGGCACACCCATCCTTTCCGAGATAGAGTTCGCTGCCCGATACAGCCGCGCGCAGTTCGTCTGCATCACAGGCTCCAACGGCAAAACAACCACCACCTCGCTTATCTACGACATTTTCTGCCGCGCAGGCTACAACGTAGGGCTCGCTGGCAATATCGGCAAGTCCCTCGCCCTGCAGGTGGCACTGGACGACAAGCAGTGGTACGTGGTCGAACTCAGTTCCTTCCAACTGGACAATATGTACCGTTTCCGCGCACATATCGCCGTATTGATGAACATCACCCCCGACCACCTCGACCGCTACGATTTCTGTTTCCAGAACTACGTGGACGCCAAGATGCGTATCACCCGCAACCAACAGCCCGATGACGCGTTCATCTACTGGCAGGGTGACCCCGTCATCATGAAGGAAATAGGCAAACTCAACTCCGCCAAACAGGAGGCGCATCGCGATGGTGCGGTATGTCAAGCCACCCTCTGCCCGTTCACGGTAGAAACCCCTCTCCCTGTGCCCGATGCCGAACTCAGTCTGAAGGGCGTGCACAACCGCCTCAACGCCACTGCCGCCACGCTCGCCGCACGCAAAGCGGGTATCGACGACTCCGTCATCGCCGTGTCTCTGCGCACGTTTGCCGGAGTGGAGCACCGGCTGCAGTTCGTATGCGAGAAAAACGGCATCCGTTTCATCAACGACTCCAAAGCCACCAATGTCAATAGTTGTTTCTACGCCCTCGGTGCCATGACCACACCCACCGTACTCATCCTCGGCGGGAAGGACAAGGGCAATGACTACTCCGAGATTGACGACCTCGTTCGCCAAAAGTGTCATACATTGGTTTACATGGGGCTCCACAACGAGAAACTGCACGAACATTTCGACTGCATGACGCGCTTGGACGGTACGCCCCTGCGTATCATCGACACCAACAACCTGGCGGACTGCGTGCGTCTCAGTTATCAGGCAGCGCTTGATTTCGATAACTCCCCTAAAGCGGGGGAACTGCCCGAAGGACTGAAGGGGCACTCCACCGTCCTCCTCTCACCCTGTTGTGCCAGTTTCGACCTCTTCCGTAGTTACGAAGACCGCGGCGACCAATTCATGTCCGCCGCAAAATCCCTGTAGAATAATATGTTTTCTAACTCCTAATTCATGTCCATCCCGTCTACTAAATATATTGACAAAACGTTCTGGGCGATATTCCTTATCCTCATTTTCGTTGCCACAGTGGCACTGGCAAGTGCCTCCAGTACGCTGGTTTACAGCAGCG
>CAMOMF010000015.1 GCA_946619625.1 uncultured Bacteroidales bacterium | reverse complement strand
TGGCAGTCCCCAAAAGGTATCGCCCTTCAGGCTATCACTACGCTGTGCACCTGCCTGTTCGGCAGACAGGTCGCATCAGTCAATACATATGTCTGCACTCCTAAATACATTTGTCTGCACTAGCCCGCAGGGCGCTGCACGCGAAGCGATCGTTCGAAGCGTTAGCGCAGATAAGCACTCCTAATTCATAATTCCTAACTCATAACTCATAACTTAGAAAAAAGTGCCCTTTTTGCAAAAAAAGCACTTTTTTCTTGCATATGTCAAAAAAAAGTTGTAACTTTGCACCCGCAAAGGTGGAAAGAGTGCCTTTGTGAATCGGTAAGACTATATATCGGTAACAGTATTTTTTAACAAACTAATATATGAACACACTGCTTAAATACCTGGGCGCCTTGCTCGTTCTGTGCGGAGTAGTATGCTTGGCCATTTACTACTTTGCCGTTCCAACCAACACCTTGCTGTGGTTGTCACTTGTGCTGGAACTGGTGGGCATTCTCGCCTATATTTTTATCAACAAAACCGTTGAGTAACATACACATCTGTTATGACAGACGACGAGCAAGCATATACAGAGGAGGAGGTTTCTTCTTCTGTTGATTCTGTGTCTGCGGACGACTCGCACAGCAATTATCACCCTCAGGCGGTAGGTGCGTTCAACGACGCCATCAAGTACCACCTGACCGGCATGTATCAGGACTGGTTTCTTGATTATGCCTCGTACGTGATATTGGAGCGGGCTGTCCCCAGCATCGACGATGGACTGAAACCTGTTCAACGTCGCATCCTCCATGCCATGAAAAGCGTGGACGACGGCAAGTTCAACAAGGTGGCGAACATCGTTGGTCAGACTATGCAGTACCACCCACACGGTGATGCCAGTATAGGTGATGCGCTCGTACAACTGGGACAGAAAAACCTGCTCATCGACTGCCAAGGGAACTGGGGAAACATCGTCACGGGCGATGGAGCCGCTGCCCCGCGATACATCGAGGCGCGCCTGTCCAAGTTCGCTCTGGATACCGTCTTCAACCCCAAGACCACCCACTGGATGCTCAGTTACGACGGCAGGAAAAAAGAGCCTATCAACCTGCCTATCAAGTTCCCGCTGCTGCTGGCGCAGGGTGTGGAGGGCATTGCCGTTGGTCTGAACTCTAAGATTCTCCCGCACAATTTCAACGAACTGTGCGATGCCGCCCTCAGTTACCTGCGAGGCGAGGAGTTCCAACTCTACCCCGACTTCCCAACCGGCGGTTCCATTGACGTGAGCCGGTACAACGATGGCGAGCGTGGCGGAATGGTGAAGATTCGCGCCAAAATAACCAAGGTGGACCCGAAGACGTTGGAGATAACCGAGATTCCTTTCGGCACCACTTCACCCAAAATCATCGAGACGATTCTGCGAGCTATGCAGAAAGGCAAGATCAAGGTGAAGAAAGTGGACGATTTCTCCACCGATGACGCCCGCATTGTGGTGCAACTGCAGCCCGGTGTGTCGTCCGACAAGGCGATTGACGCCCTGTACGCTTTCACCGACTGCGAGGTGAATATATCGCCCAACTGCTGCGTTATCAAGGATAAACATCCAATCTTCACCTCTGTAAGTAACCTGCTGAAACTGTCGGTTGACCACACCAAGGATCTGCTGCAATGGGAACTGGAAATACAGAAATCCGAACTGGAGGAACAACTGTTCTTCACCAGCCTGGAACGAATCTTCATCGAGGAGCGCATTTACAAAGAGGAGGGGTACGAGACAGCACCGGACAAGGAGGCGCTCATCCGCTTTGTGGACCGTGCCCTCGACCCATGGAAAGACAAGTTGCTGCGCGAGGTCAGACGAGAGGATATCGAGCGGCTCTTTGACATACGCATGATCCGTATCACTAAGTTCGACTCGAAGAAAGCCGATGAACTGATACGCGACCTGCAGAAAAAAATCGCCAACACCAAGAAGAACCTCGCGCACCTTACCGAATATACCATTGATTGGTTCTCAATGCTCAAGGACAAGTACGGAGCCGCCTACCCCCGCAAGACCGAGGTGCGCAACTTCGCCACTATCAATGTGAAGACGGTGGTCGAGGCGAACGAGAAACTGTACATCACCCGCGCCGAGGGCTTTATCGGCACCAGCCTGAAAAAAGAAGAGTTCCTGTTCGACTGCTCCGACCTGGACGATGTAATCATCTTCTACAAGGACGGCAAATACAAGATTGTCAAGGTGGCGGACAAGGCGTTTGTCGGCACCAACATCATCCATATCGCTGTTTTCAAGAAGAACGACGAGCGCACTATCTACAACGCCGTATATCGCGACGGCAAAAAAGGCGGGACCTACTACTGGAAACGCTTTTTTGTCACAGCTATGGCACGTGACAAGGAGTACGACCTCACTCAGGGCAAACCTGACTCGAAGGTGGTATATTTCACCGCCAACCCCAATGGAGAGGCGGAAAAAGTGCGCGTGCAACTCAAACCCGCTCCGCACCTCAAGAAGGACGATTTCACCATGGACTTCTCCGAACTGGCAATTAAGAGCCGCTATGCCCGGGGAAATGTGTTCACCAAGTACGAGGTCAAGTCCGTCTCTCTGCGCTCGAAAGGTGCGTCCACGCTGGGCGGACGCAAGGTGTGGTTCGACCCGGACATCCTGCGCATCAACTACGACGGACAGGGTACGTACTTGGGCGAGTTCCAAAGCGACGACCGGGTACTGGTCATTACCCGCAACGGCTGTTATTACCTGAATACTTTCGACCTCACCGCACACTTCGAGGACAACATTCTCCGCATCGAGAAGTTCGACCCCGACAAAGTGTGGGCACTTGCTTTCTACGATGCCGACCAGCACTATTACTACGGAAAACGTTTCACGCTGGACGCCACCGCCAAACCGCAGAATTTCCTCGGCGACAACCCAGAGTCGCGCATTGTGGTACTTTGCGACAGCGAAGAGGCGCTGTTCAAACTGTATTTCCAAGACGAGTCCAGAGAGCCTGTTGAGTTTGTTATGGCGGAGTTTATCGGTGTGAAGAGCCCCAAGGCCAAGGGCAAACGGTTCACCACACTCGATGTCGCCCGAATAGAGGATATTACGCCTGTTCCCGAACCCGAACCCGAGCAAGAAGAACCCGTACAAGAGCAAGAACAAGAAGAACCCGAAGAGCCATCCGCCCCATCCGTTCCATCCGTTCCGGAGGTTCATGAAGTCTCCCCCGCTCCGGAAAAACCCAAAAAAGAGCGCAAGCCCAAAAAGCCTGCGCCCGAAGTAGGTGTGCCCTTCCAAATTATCTCCGACATGCCCGAGGACTCCAAGCCCTACAAGGCGGACGAGGACGGACAACTCTCGTTGTTCTGAACGACTATCCGGTAAAATACTTAACGTGGAAATCCATCTGCACAGACGCTAAAACGCCTGCAACGCTTCGTACAATTTCTCCGTGGGCAGACCCATAACATTGAAATACGAGCCGCGCAGCCCCGTGCACCCCACGTACCCAATCCACTCCTGTATGCCGTACGCACCCGCCTTGTCCATGGGACGATACACCTCGACATAGTGGTTTATCTCGTCTTTTGTCAGGGTGCGGAAGGTGACATCCGTCGCATCGGTGAACACCACCTGTTTGTCTGTGCCCGTCAGTGCCACACCCGTAAACACCTGGTGCGTTTTGCCGCTCAACATTCCCAGCATCCTCGCTGCCTCCTCTGCGTCGCGGGGTTTGCCCAACTGCACACCGTCCACCCAGACGATAGTGTCCGCCGTAATAAGGAGTTGCCCGGGCAACAAGTGCGCGCGATACGCTGACGCCTTGGCACGCGATATATACAGGGGGATATCCGCTCCCTTCAGGTCCGAGGGAAACGACTCGTCTGCATGAATATCCACGGCGGTAAACCTTATACCCATGCCACTCAACAACTCACGGCGGCGCGGACTCTTCGAGCCAAGAATTATTTCCATTTCCGTTTGCACTTTTCTTTTTGATATACCCAGATTCCACTATTGTACCGGAATACTTATTATCCGATGGCGGCGGCTTCCAGTATTTTCGGCACACAGAACGCGTACATCGTGCCCATGAACATGATAAACTTCAGCAACACTTGTGCATTGCGGTAGTCTGAGGGCAGTTTACCCGACCACAGCAACACCAACTCGCAACCGAAAGCCACCAACAGCAACAAGTAGAACCGACTGACAAAGCTGCCCCACGAGAACGGTACCGGCAACAAAGAGAAATTAACGTAACTGAGCAAGGCGCAGGTCAGTAGCAACAACAACGTGACGCTTATCTTTCCACCCAAATCGCCCCATTTCACCGGAATAGTATGGCACTCCAACTCGCGGTCACCCTCCACATCCTGCATGTCCTTCACGATCTCGCGCGCCCACGTACACAGGAACGCAAACAATGCAAACCCGCCTAACCATGAATACACCTCTTTCATTACGTACAACGTGCCGAAATGGTCTGCTCCGTAGGTCAATGTCAGCGATGCCTCATTCGCCAATCCCACAACCAGCGGTGTCAGAGCCGACAACAGGGCTATAATCAGGTTTCCTACAAGGAACATCCGTTTGTACGAGGACGAGTAGAACCACAGCAGCCCCGGCACAACCACAAAGACGGAACCCAAGAGCACACTCCTCAGTACCACAGCAAGCGCCACACCCGACGCAACACCCGCCACCGTCAGAGCACGGAACAGCAGCATCGACTCCTCTTTGGTCACGTCACGAGTGATAATCAGCGTCTCGGGACGGTTGATGGCATCAATCTTTACATCAAAATAGTCGTTGATGACATATCCGCCCGCCGCAATCA
Organism: uncultured Bacteroidales bacterium; assembly: GCA_946619625.1. GTDB lineage: Bacteria > Bacteroidota > Bacteroidia > Bacteroidales > Paludibacteraceae > Colicola. The sequence continues at coordinate 16,399 of CAMOMF010000015.1, read as the reverse complement.
GTACTACCGCCGCAATCAGCAGCAACAACTGCCACCAAGTTAACTGCGGCGCCAACTGATACCGGGCAAAAACAGGCTCCACCACCCACTTCTCCATCACCCCCATGAGGATAATCAGAAAAAGCAGGTTATTCGGACGCATCAAGCGAACCATTCCGCCCGACTTGCCCTCCAAAAGGTTGTTTCCGTAAAATACACTCACTTTTCTATCATTCTTGTTTGTTATGCATACTGTACTTTGAAAATCGCCCCTTTCCATGCCGGCAGAGTTACCGGAATGGACTCGCCCACGCAGAACGGCACGGCAATCTCTTTGCCCGAAAGCAGGTCATGTAGTACCACCTCTATGGACTGTTGGATATTCATGTAGGCAAACGCCTCTTCGGGGATGCGCACGCGGATATCCACCTCGTGGTCGTCAAAATTCAGCACGACCAACAGGGTCTCTTTCTTGCCGTTCTTTGCCTCATAATCGCGCAGATAGACGTACTGCTCGTGTTTGTTGAAACCCTCGGTTTGGGCGTACTCGAGGTCAAACATCCTGCCGTCGGTCACCGCTTTCTCTTTCCTCGCTATATTCAGCAGGCGGGTGTAGAACTCCCTCAATTCACGCTGCTCGGCGTCGAGTCCGGCACCGTCCCACTTGCCGTTGTTCGCCCATGCTTGCAACGAGCTCACTCCCCAATAGTCGAAGATGGTGGTCCTGCCGTCCATGCCCGAGAAACCCTCTACATCCATGCCCTGCTCGCCCAACTCCTGACCGGCATACACCATCACCGGATTGGTTCCCAGCGTTGCCGCCACTATCATCGCAGGTTCGGCGTACATTCCCCTGCCGCAGAAAAAGCCCGATGCTATCCGCTGTTCGTCGTGGTTCTCCAGGAAATACAGCATGTGCTCCTTGATGTTGTCCACCGACTGCCAACAGCCCGAGATGCCCTCCACTGCGTAGTTCTTCGACGTCACACCCCGCAGGTAATCGTACATCCCCACCTTGTCGTACAAATAGTCGAAATGACCCTTGAAGATAAACTCCTGATAACGATGAGGTTGATACACCTCCGCAATGAAAATCAACTCACTGTACTGTTCTTTCACTTGCGGTATCACCCACTCCCAGAACTCTACCGGCACCATCTCCGCCATGTCGCATCGGAAACCGTCCACACCCTTGCCTGCCCAGAAAAGCAGGATGTCACGCATCTTCAACCATGTATCTGGACGGGGGTTGAACTGTTTCTCATGGCCTCCGCGATAAAACTCGCCGTAGTTCAACTTCACCGTCTCGTACCAATCGTTGTGGCTGGGGTGAGCGGAAAAACAGTCGTTTCCCGTCACCTTCGCGGGATACTCCTTGTAGTCCTGTATGTCAAACGAGGGACGGAACGCCTCGCCGCCTATGTAACTGAAATTGTTCAGCGGACTGAACTCCCACTGAGGATTGTCGTCCTCACCCAAATCTTTCACCCCCGCGGGCTTCGCGTCTGAGTGGTACTGCCGCGCCACATGGTTGGGAACAAAGTCCATGATTACCTTCAGCCCCGTCTTGTGAGTACGCTCTACCAGTGCCTCCCATTCGTCCATCCGGTGAGGCACATCTACCGCCAGGTCCGGGTCCACATCGTAGTAGTCCTTGATGGCGTATGGCGAACCCGCCTTGCCTTTCACCACCGCCGGGTGGTCTTTGCTGATTCCATACTGAGAATAATCCGTTTGAGTGGCATGTTCTATCACGCCCGTAAACCAAATGTGTGTCGCCCCCAGGTGCTTGATTTCGCGCAGTGCTTTCGTAGTGATTAGGTTAAATTTACCGCAGCCGTTCTCTTCTATACTTCCGTTGTTCTTGCGCGTTGTATTGAAGTTCGCAAACAGCCGAGGCAACATTTGGTAGATAATTATTTTTGCCATGTATTTATCAATTATCAATTATCAATTGTCAATTATCCACGGCTCTGCCGATCGTATGAGGCTTTGCCGAATAAAGCACACGCAGTGATCGTACGAGCCTTGCGAGTAAAGAACTATCAACTTCTTTCAACTTTCCACTTTCAACTTCTATCAACTTTCAACTATCAACTATCAACTAGTTTGTGTATTGAGACTGCAAAGTTAATGCTTTTTTCTGACATTTCCAAACATTATTCAAGAAAAATCTCTTTTTTTTTCAATTTGTACTATTCACAGGGCAAAAACCCTCACAATTGTTTGCACTTTTTTTGCAAAAGACTTATTCGTTTTAGAAAACTCGACAGTCTTTGCTGCAAAAAGTAGCGCAAGCAATAATTTGTTTGCACTTTTTTTGCAAAAGACTTGCATACGTCAAAAAAAAGCAGTACCTTTGTGCCGGATTTTGAACGCTACGCTGTTTGAAATAGTTTGACGCTTCGCGTTTGAAATGGTTTGAAATGGTTTGAAATGGTTTGACGCTTCGCGTTTGACATGGTTTGACATGGTTTGATGCTTCGCGTTTGAACAATCTCAAACAACCTCAAACAATCTCAAACAACCTCAAACAATCTCAAACAACTATCAAACGCCCTCCTGGGCATCAAACAATCTCAAACAATCTCAAACAACTATCAAACAACTATCAAACGCCCTCCGGGCATCAAACAATCTCAAACAATCTCAAACAATCTCAAACAACCTCAAACAACTATCAACTATGAACTTAATAAATCTCACCATAGGCTACGGCAGCCGCGCGGTGCAGCGTGACCTCACGCTACAAATCAGGCGTGGCGAGATGGTGTGCGTGTTGGGTAAGAACGGATGTGGCAAATCCACCCTCCTGCGCACGCTGGCAGGACTACAACCCGCCCTTTCCGGCGCATGTATCATGCCGGACGGGACCAACATCATCAGCCTTACCGAGCGCGAAAGGGCGCAGCAAGTAGCCATTGTTCTCACCGAGCGACTCTCCGCCGACAACACCACCGTCAACGATGTCGTCGCCATGGGACGATACCCCTACTCCGGATGGCTCGGAGCACTACATGACAACGACCGCCAAATCATCGATGACGCCCTTCATGCCACCGAAATATATCATAAAAAAGACACTTTCTTCAACCAACTCAGCGACGGCGAAAAACAGCGCGTGCTCATCAGCAAGGCGCTGGCACAACAAACGCCATACATCTTCCTTGACGAACCTACTGCGCACCTCGACCTGCCCAACCGCATCAAGACGCTGCTTTTGCTCAGGCATCTGGCGCACCACGAGCACAAAGCCATCGTCATCTCCACCCACGAACTCGACCTCGCACTGCAGACGGCAGACACCATCTGGCTCATGACACCCGGCGAAGGGATAACCGTCGGAACCCCCAAAAACCTCGTTGGAAACGGCGATTTTCAGCATGCTTTCGCTGATACGCACTTCTCCTTTTCTACCACCAACGGCCACCTCCGCATTGAGATAAAAGAGCAGAGTTGAGCCGCCGCCGGTTACTCTTTCTTGAGTACGGTGGCAGGGGACATGCGCGTGACGCGGAGGGTCTGCGTGGCAACAACGTACGCCGAGAAAGCAACGACTACCAATAGTGCTGTCCCGAATAGGAGGGGACTAAGAGCAATGCGGTGGACATAAGAAGCGAGGAGTTGCTCACTGAAATACAGCGCTACCGGGATGCCTGCCACACATGCCGCCAACACGACCATCATGTAGGTGCGGACGTTCTTCAGCGTCTCCGACACGACGGTTCCGCCGAACACTTTACGGATGGCAATATCGTGCTGCCGAAGCGAGACGTACCAAGTGCTCATACCCATGAGTCCAAGCAGCGAAAGCAATAACATCATGGCGGCAAAAAGGGTGATCGTGGTCATCAGCACCCGCTCGTCTTCCAAACTGCGCTTAAGAAGGTCCGGCACATAACCTTTTTGGTGAGGCTCTTTATAGACACCCCATGCCTCGTCCGAAGTGCGTTTCATACAATCCAGTATGGCTTTTTCCGCCGCAGCATGCGAGCCGACGGTTTTGATGGCAAGTGACTTGTAGTACGCGGTTGCACTCTCATACCAATCTTCCTGTACAGAGACGAAACAGGCCTCGTCGGTGTAGAAATTCGCCCTGAAATCGGCAATGACTCCGCCGATCGTGGTGATACCCAAGTACCCCATTTGCTCTTCCGTCAGCTGCGGGTCCTCGGGGTGGAGTCCCAACTGTCTGACCAGCGTTTCGGTAAGCCAGCCTACACGTTCACCCTCGCGGTGAAAATCACGGACAACAGTGAATCCGTATATCTGGAAGGCATCATGCGAACAGATCAACTTCTCCGCCGGCACGCCCTGTATGTTGGCTCTCTCACCGTTCTCGTTGTAGTACCCCATCGAATAGTATCCGTCCTCCATGGGTACAAAAGCGTAGTAAGAGACACTGCCCGGGAAGTCGTCACACTTGCCCACTTGCTGTACACAAGGCAGGGTACGCAGGGCTTCCACACTCGGGTCCAACTCGTGATGCGCATACGGACCGTACAGATAATACACATCCTCCGCCTCCACTCCCAGTGGGAGGTTCACCATTTTGCGGTACTGCAACGCATACACGAGTGCCAGCGTCAGCAAAACCATGGTGACGAAGCACTGAATAAAGATAAAGACCTTGCTGAACACCATCTTATTGCGACTGCGGAACTCGCCCTTGACCACGTCGATGGGTTGGAAACGCGAGATCATCCCTGCCGGCACAGCACCGGCAATGACACTAATGAGCAATATCAGGGCAATATACACAACGATATTCAGCGGTGTGAGTGCTACGCGCATGGTAAGAGCCATTGAGGCAACACGAAAGACCTCGTTGAGAAGAGGGAGGATAGCAAAGGATAGCAACAGTCCTAACAGGAAACAAACCGTGGTCATCAGGAGCGACTCTGCAAGCAGTTTGCCTATTATCTCCGCGCGTGAAGCACCCAACAGTCGGCGCGTGGCCATCTCTTTGGCGCGGAAAGTGCCCATGGCAATATTGAGTGCAATATAGTTGAAGAGTGCAAAAGCCAACAAAACGAGGCTAAGAATAAGCAGTGCCCTGAAAACGATTGGGTTGATAGTAGTCATAGAGGAGGAGTGGTGCTTGGTTATTTCGTCATAACGCACCAGTTGCATCGTTTGGTCCAGGTCCTTGATGATTGTCTCGTCCCGATAGAGTTCGGCGTAATGCACCTTGGCGGCAGTAACAATCTTCTCTGCCAACTGCTTGCGTTCCGTCCCTTTTTTCACCCGAAAAAGGCAGTGGTTCATCTGGTGCACACGTTGCGGGTGGTCACGATAAAACTGAAGGGTGGGTCCGGCAATGTTAATGACCACATCATGCGGCAACATAACGGAGCGGTCGTAGTCTGCAATGATTCCCTCGATGGTATATTCTATGTTATCCAAGGTGAAATGCCTGCCCACGGCATCGCGTCCGTATCCCAACCTTGCTGCAAAGGCTTCGGACACCAGTGCAGAGGTGTTGTCACTGAGCACATTGGGATTGCCTGACAGGAAACGCGTTGGTACAAAATCGAAGTAGTTGAGGTCGCAGAGCAGAAGTTGTATGCCGTAACTTTCGTCCTCGCACTTTATATCGGCGGGGCGAGTGGAACTGAAGAGGGTGGTTTCCTCTACTTCGGGGATATTCTCGAGGAGAAAATCGGGTTGGTCGAACGTGCCGGCGAGGGTGCCCTGATAGAACGTAAAGGTGTAGATACGGTTGTAATCGGGGTTCTCGTGGTTGACGGTCCAGAGGTCGGTAAGGTAACTGACCAGTGGGATAATGAACGCCAAGGCGACACTAATACCGAAGACCTCGATAGCGGCGTACAACTTGTTGCGTAACAAGAAGTTAAAATAACTATTCATGAGTACTTATGTGAACGGTTGTTTATAGTTGGTTCTTAACATCAGAGACTATTTTTCCGTCGAAGAGGTTGATGATACGTCCCGCTTCGGCAGCGTCCTTAGGTGAGTGAGTGACCATGACGATAGTGGTGCCTTCGCGGTTCAGTTCGGTCAGTAGGTCCATGACCTCTTTACCGTTTTTGGAATCCAAATTGCCGGTAGGTTCGTCGGCAAGTATCAGTTTGGGTTCCGCGATGACAGCCCGTGCAATGGCGACTCGTTGCTGTTGTCCGCCGGACAGTTGCTGTGGGAAATGTCCGGCTCGGTGGCTGATACTCATCCGCTTCATGATGTCGGTTACGCGCTTTTTCCGCTCGTCGGCAGAGATATTGAGGTAACGTAGCGGCAACTCGATATTCTCAAAAACGTTGAGTTCGTCAATGAGGTTGAAACTCTGAAAAACAAACCCGATATTTCCCTTGCGGAACATAGTGCGTTCTTTTTCTTTGAGTTTAGCCATCTCTTTGCCGAGAAAGGTGTAACTGCCGGCAGTGGGAGTATCCAGTAAACCGAGGATATTGAGCAGAGTGGATTTGCCGCATCCGGATGGTCCCATGATAGCGACAAACTCGCCTTGGTTGATTTCAAGGCTTACACCGGTTAAGGCTGTTGTTTCGATCTCTTCCGTGCGGAAGACCTTGCTTAAATTAGTTACTGTGATCATGATTGGAATCTTTATTTGTTTTGTGTCACTAAAAAAATTCATTGATTTTTATTGACCATGCATGGTCAATGCTTGGGGGTGTCATCTCTCGGTCATCGGTCGGTCATCGGTCGGTGGCGTGTCGTTATCGTGTCGTGTCTTACTACTCCTTTTGTGCTATATTCAAGTGTTGTCAGAGGCAGTTTAGAACGTGAGGACATCAAAGTCGCCGAACTCATCGTAGGTGGAGGTTATCACCTTCTCTCCGGGTTCGAGTCCTTCAGTGACCTCGTAATAGCGTGGGTTTTGCCTGCCAATGCGAATCTGGCGCTTGAATGCCTTGGTTTCGTCCTTGTTCAGGACATAAATCCACTTGCCTCCGGTTTTCTGATAGAAAGCGCCCCGAGGAATAAGTACCGCCTGTTCGGATAGTCCCAATTGCAAGTTCAGATAGTATGTTTGTCCGGCGCGTACCTTTTCGGGCTGCGCTCCATCAAACTTAAAATCAGCCTTGAACTTGCCATCCCTCACCTCGGGATATACCTTTCTGATAAGTGCCGAATAGGTTTCCCCCTGTCGTTCATACGTGGCTTGCAATCCGGCTACGACCCTGTCGATGTAGTGTTCGTCAATTTGCGCCTCCAGTTTGTAAGAACCGACCGAGTTGATTTGTCCGATTTTGGCGCCGGCACTGACGTTTTGTCCGAGTGCCACATCGAGCAGACCCAACTCGCCGTCGATGGGTGCTTTGAGAATGAGGTTGGATTTGCGTTTACGGATCATTTGCATGTTGAGTTGCATGTTTTCGAGGGACTCTTGCATGCGGTCAATCTGCGTGCCCCGGAAGAGGCTGTCCTGCTTGCTGCGCTCGCGTATCAGATTGAATTTCTGCACGGCCAGTTGGTAGTCCTCTTCGGCTTTGAGATAGTCTTCTTTTGCAATGAGTTTTTCCTCGTAGAGGACTTTTTGCTGCTTGTAAATTCGATGCAAGCGTTCTACCTGCGTGCCATACTCCAAGAGGTTCTGGCGGACGTCGAGTTTCTGCTGCTCCATCTGTATTTGCGTGTTGCGGAGGATATTCTCTTTTTCTGCCAGTTCTGCCTCGGAGTTGAGGATTTGCAAATCCAGGTTGTCGTTGGTGAGCACGAGAATAGGGTCTCCGGCATGTACCCTTGATCCTTCTTCGATAAGTATTTGCTGCACAATCCCGCCCTCCTGTGGAGAGAGTTGTATAGTGACCATGGGTACGACCCTGCCGCTTATGCGTATGTAGTCGGCAAATTCGCCATAACCAGCGACCTCGATGTTCAAGCTTTCGGGATTAACCTTCAGCGTGTTACGATTAGGTCGGAAAATAGTAAAAAGGACGAGAGCAATAAAAAGCAGTCCTCCCCAGAAGGGCAACGCCCGGCGGGTAAAAGCCATTCTCCAACCTTTTTTCTGTTCAATTATTTTGTCCATAAAATATTTTGTAGTCCGCTTATCTGATTAACTGGTCTATATAGTTCGTTCCGGCATAGTAGCGCACAACCGCCTGTTTGATGAGGAAAGTGAGGAGCGAGTACATTTCGTCTGCGCGTGACTTGAGGTAGTTGTTATTGGCGGTCTGAAACTCCATGGGGGAAACAAGTCCCTGCTCCATTTTCCTTATACTGAGAGCGTACGCCTCCGCCTGCACACGCGCCTTGTATTGTGCCTGCCTGTATGCCGCGGCACTGCCATCCCTGTCCAGCACGGCACGCCGGACTTCACTCTCTACGTCACGACGCTGTTGCTCCCATTCGGCGGAGGCACGCTGCAAGGCATGTTTCTTTTTGCTGATACGGGAGAGTCTGCCCAGGCGGTTCCACACGGGCAAAGAAAGGGTCAGTTGGACATACTCGCCGCCATTATTGACAAACTGATTGGCAAACGATGCGGGCTCAACGCCTGAGTGGGTGAAATAACTGGTGTTCCATCCAGCGTACAAACTCAGTGTGGGCAACAGTTGCCACTTGGCAGTGGAGAGTTCGCGTCGGGCATTGAGTTGTTTGTAAGAAGCCACCTGTACCGTGGGCGTATTCTCAAGGGCGTAATCAACCACACTCCGCGCCGGCAACAGAACATCCTCGTATTCAGGCAACACCGTGTCAATCACGAGTGTGTCACTCATAGGCCAAAACATCAGGTCCTGTAAAATGATTTGCTCGGTCTGAAGAGTAGAGAGAGTATTGGTCAGTTCGTATTGCCTGTCTGCAAGGTCTGCCTCCATCTGGACAACATCGGCATGCCCTTTTTGCCCCAACTGTTCCTGTCTGCGCGCTTTTGCGACCGCTGCCTCCGCCACTTGCACCTGTGCCTTGTAAACATCAGAGAGACGGCAGTAATACACCACATTGTAGTATGCCTGCATGACAGCAAGACATATATCCGCCTCGACCTGTTTTTCCTCGGTTTGCGCCATCCATACAGCCACTTTGGATATACGGTAATTGTTCACGGCCTGGAAACCATCAAAAAGGTCGTAGCCGGCAGACACTCCGTAACTATTATGGAAAGAGGTGGAGTTATTATAGGTATTGGTTTGAGGGTCAATACTTCGTCCGAAATTGTAGTAGGCGCTGGTGCTGGCGCTTACTTGCGGTGTAAAAAGTGCCAGTGCGGCGTCCCTTCGTGCTATTTGCGCGTCACCAATCGCCGCCTTTTGTATGCGCACCTTTGTTGCATTGCTTACGGCAAACTGCATACATTCGCGTAGCGACATGACAGTCTGCGCCGATAACGGTGACAGCGTAATGCAACCAAATAGCCCTGCTATGATGTAGAAACGACTCATGTTTTGCAATTGTTTATAATTACACAAGCATAAGTCGTGCCAAACTGCCAACATCATTGATTAACAATACTATTAGCAAATCGCATCTATGTAAAGAAACTGTAAACCTTTACACTTTTTGTAAAGAATCTTTACACTTTTCAGCGAAACCGGAGTTGAAAAACAGTGCGCTGTTCGTTGCTTTCGAGAAGAGAGATTGTGGCATCGTGCTGGCGCAAAATGGTACGTGCCACAGCAAGACCTATGCCTGAGCCGTCGGGTTTAGTGGTATAGAAAGGCACAAAGATTTGTTCTTGATTGGAGACAGGAATAGGAACACCGTCGTTGCTGACGGTCAAAACCACCTCGTCATGCTCCATATATCCATAAAAACAGACATGTTTCGCCCCCGCCTGCAATGCGTTGGACAGAAGGTTGATAAAGACGCGTTGCAATTGACCTGCATCGGCATAAAGGAGCAAATCGGCGCCATCGGCGTCGTAGGTACAAGTGGCACCGTTTCGGGCGAGTAACTCGCTGCTGAGTTGAATAACACGAGTTACCATTTCCTCCAAGGGCACGGCTTTTCTTACCGAGCGTGCTACACCCGTGAGTTCGCGGTAAGTCTCTACAAACTTCATCAGTCCGTCAGAGGACTCAGCGATGGTGGCGAGTCCCGCTTTCAGATCAAGCGAACTATGTCCATTGTCGTCCAACGATTTAGCCAAAGCATCGCTGAGAGAAGCGATGGGAGAAACAGTGTTCATGATTTCGTGGGTCAGTACCCTAATCAGCCGAGTCCAGGATTCCTGCTCGTAGGCTTGATGCTGCTTTTCAAAAATAGTACGTATCCTATTGAGGGTACGGTTGAAACGGCTGTTATCCCTGAAACGGAAATTCAGTTCGCCATCTTCCAACGCATCCATCATATACGCCACTTTGCTGATATCTTTATGTCGTACCCACAAGGCATTCAGCACCGCCGTAATAATAACAACGGCAAGCACAATAAGCACTATCAGCCAAACGGGTAAAGTCATAAACCGTATTTTTTAAGTTTCGCATACAGGGTGGGACGGCTGATGCCAAGGGCCTTGGCTGCCGCCGATATATTTCCTTCGTAGCGCTGTAACATGTTGCGGACCGCCTGTTCGTCGGTTGGGTCGTTCGGGGCTTGCAGTTGGTTTTCCAAGGCAAAATCGGCTGCGGTCAGACAAGCGCCCTCTGACAGGATAACCGCCTTCTCAATACTATTCTGCAATTGGCGTATATTGCCTTTCCAAGGTTGCCGGCGAAGGTACTTGACGGCTGAGGTGTCAAGCCCTTTCACCTGGCGGTGGTACTTGTCGGCGTAGCGGGCGATAAACAATTCGCTGAGCGGCAGTATATCGCCTGGACGCTCGCGCAAAGCGGGTACATGCATATGCACTGTGTTGATACGGTAATAAAGGTCCTCGCGGAACCGTCCCTCCTCTACCATTTGCGGGAGGTTGGCGTTGGTGGCACAAATAAGTCGGAAATCCACTTTCACCGCCTCGTTCCCACCGACGGGACAGACTGTTTTCTCCTGTAAAACACGCAATAGTTTCGCCTGCAAATGCAGCGGGATATTACCAATCTCATCCAAGAAAAGAGTGCCGCCATCCGCCTCAACTATTCTGCCTCTGCGATTGGTATGTGCATCGGTAAAAGCGCCTTTGACATGCCCAAACAGTTCACTCTCAAACAATGTGTCGGGGACAGCGCCCGCATCGACCGCCACAAAAGGTTTCCGGCTTCGCTCACTACCCGCATGAATGGCACGAGCCAACAGGTCCTTACCCACACCGTTTTCACCGGTGATTAGCACAGTGGCGGGTGTAGGTGCCACTTTTTCCAAAGTATGGCGCAATCGGAGCATCGAGTCGCTGTCACCCCAATACATAGTCGGCTCCGCCGTTGAAGTGGTACCTATTGGGTCCGCTGCCAGAGCTTCATGCCGGGAAGAATGGATGCCCTTGTCACGCGCCGCCTGCAGGGTGGATATCATTTTGCCGTTTTCCCAAGGCTTGACTACAAAATCGAACGCGCCTCGCTTCATGCCCTCCACGGCCAAGTCCACGTCGGCATAAGCGGTGAAAAGCACCACCTCCACGCGAGGCGAATGGTGCTTAATCTCTGAGAGCCAATACAACCCCTCGCCGCCCGTATTGGCAGATGCGGTGAAATTCATATCCAATAACACCACATCAGGTCGGAACTCATCAAGGGTACTTAGCAAAGCATTGGGCGAGGGCAGAGACCGTATATCAGCAAACACCGGGGACAAGATTATCTCCAGCGCCTTGCGAACACCCACGGCATCGTCCACAACCAAAATTTTGCCTTTTTTCATAAATATATAGTATGAAACGCACAAAGGGCTGTCAAACCATCTCACGCCATTTCATCCAGCCTTTTTATCAGTTCGGGTACACCGAGTGAGGCGGGTTTGCGGATATGGGTGACCCGGCGGGCATAAGGACCTAACTCCGGCAGCCCCGGGTCCACGCAATAAATAGGCACGTCCTGCTTGACATAAGCAAGCAATGAGGCGGCGGGATAAACAGCCAGTGAGGTGCCTATGACCACAAAAATATCCGCTTGCCGGGCCAACTCGATAGCCGGGTCCATCTGGGGCACACCCTCGCCAAAGAACACGATGAAGGGCCGCAGCAACGAACCATCGGGGTGCTTGTCCTCGTACCGTTGCTTGTAACCGTCTTCAAACAGGTTCGGCACCTCTTTCTCTGACACCCAGGCAGACTCATTGTTGGAGGAGCGCAGTTTCATCAGCTCACCATGCAGGTGGATGATGTTTCGGGACCCCGCCTTCTCGTGCAAATCGTCCACGTTTTGGGTTACGACACGTACCTCGAAGCGCGGGTCTTTCTCCATTTCGGCAATCGCCAAATGCGCTGCATTAGGTTTCTTGGTAAGTAACTGCCCGCGCATCATATTATAGAAATCCACCACTTTCTTGCGGTTATACAAGATTGCCTCGTGTGTACAAACCTCCTCGATGGAGAAGTTCTCCCATAAGCCCTCACCGGCATCGCGGAACGTCTGAATGCCCGACTCTTTGGATATGCCGGACCCTGTAAAAAAAACTACTTTTTTCATGGTTATCGGATATTTAGAATTTTATGTGTTTGCAACGACAGTCTCCACTGCGGGTGCTCCAGACAGTAACGAATAACATCGGCACGGTTGTCCACGTATTTTTCGCCATCGAACACACTGCATGGTTGTAAAAAATAGTAGGTGGCACTTATGCAATGGAGGTATTTTTCAACGTCTTGATTCTGATACACAAGTTTCACCTCATCCGCCTTGAAAAGTGCCAATTTTCCCGTTTCCTTCGGAGAAACCGTTACAAAATCTATTCCTTGAGGCAGCAGTTTTGTTCCATTGGTTTCAATCGCCAAAAACTTATTCACTGCATGAAGTGCATCTACCAAAACCTTATCCACCTGCAATGATGGCTCTCCGCCGGTCAACACCACCAACCGGGCAGGAAAAGCAGTCACCGCTTCCACTATCTGTTCTGCCGACATCAGGGTGTACGAGGCAAAGTCGGTGTCACAGAAATCGCAGGACAAGTTGCAGCCGCTAAACCGCACGAATACCGCCGGAGTACCTACATTGGCACCCTCACCTTGCAGAGAATAAAATATCTCGTTTATGCGATAAGAAGTGGACATGTTGAGAAGCGGTTGGGTGGTTTTATTCGTCTTTTTCGTAAATGGCTACATTGCCTTCGGACTCCTGAACGGACACTTTGTAGGCGTTACGCACATGGTCACAAATCCACTTGGCGATGTTCTCTGCCGATGGATTGACATCCATTACTTCGTTGAGGTATTTATGGTCGAACGTGTCTTTGACCAGGCGCTTGATGTCGGTGAAATCGGTCACCATACCGTCGCGGTTGAGCGTTTGCGACTTGCAATACACGGTTATGACCCAGTTGTGGCCGTGCAGGTGCTCGCACTTGCTGTTGTAGGACAACATCAGGTTGTGCGCCGCAGAAATAGTGAGTGTTTTTTGAACGTAATACATGATATCATTTACTATTTAATCATTTGCCATTTGGTTACCTCCTATTCCTTATAGATTGTTGGGTCGGGGATGCCGGCTTGCAGGAAAGCCTCTTTGCGCTCCATACATGTGCCGCATTTGCCGCAGTGAACATCTCCGCCTTTGTAGCAAGACCAGGTGTCGGCATAATCAATTCCCAACTGAGCCCCCCGCTTGACTATATCCGTTTTGGTAAGACCGGTGTATGGCGCCCACAGTTGTATATGCTCGAATGTGCCTTGTTTGACCGCCTCGTTCATCCCCGCTACAAACTCGGGTCTGCAATCGGGGTAAATAGTATGGTCACCGGCATGGTTTGCCATCATAATATAACGGAGTCCCTCGCTCTCCGCCAGTCCTGCAGCAATGGAGAGCATGATACCATTGCGGAAAGGCACCACCGTGGAGTGCATGTTGGCATCGTTGTAGTTGCCCTCCGGAATTTTATCCGCTCCTTCGAGCAGAGAAGAGTGGAACAGTTTCCCGATGAAATCGAGGTTTATAACCACATTCTTTATTCCCAGACGCTCGCAGTTTTTGCGGGCAAGGGGCAGTTCATTCTTGTTATGATTGCTGCCGTAATCAAAACTCAGCGCAATGGCAATTCGGTCCTGATACTCATACAACATGGTTGTAGAGTCAATTCCGCCACTGTATATGAGAACTGTATCTTTCATTTAGAATTAATTATCATTTATTTTTGCATTTTCATATTTTCATGACCAATGGAGTTGTCCTGTTTGAGTGAAGGCAAGTTGGGCACTCATGCGGGATTTGACGAGGTCTTGGTGTTCGGCGTCGCCATAATTGGCAAAGGGGTATATACTGATTCCTCCTCGAGGGGAAAAAATGCCGGTTACTTCTATATACTTGGGATCCATCAGGCGGATCAGGTCTTTCATAATGATGTTCACACAATCCTCGTGAAAATCGCCGTGGTTGCGGAAAGAAAACAGATACAGTTTGAGTGACTTGCTTTCCACCATTCGTAGGCGCGGGATGTATGAAATGACCAATTTGGCAAAGTCGGGCTGCCCTGTCTTGGGGCAGAGAGAGGTGAACTCCGGGCAGTTGAGTGTGACCATATATTCGTTCTCGGGGTGCTTGTTTTCGAATGTTTCAAGCATCTGAGGGGCATAATCTGTCGGGTAAGCCACTTTGTGCTCACCCAACAGACTTAAATTGCCAAGTTCTTCTTTATTTCTCATTGAAAAGAAACTTACTTGTTGGTATAAATCAGGTAATAAAAGATTTTATCTGAGGTAATTCTCCCACTTGGTGTTACGCATGTCGCCACTCTTCATGAACTCCTCGTGCATGGCGAAAGCGCAAGAGAGGTTATGTTGCGTTTGACCATGCTTGGCGTACTTGAGATAATCACGTAGCATCTCCTTGTACTCGGGGGCGACGCAGTTGTCAATGATTTCCTGCGCCCGCTGACGTGGACTCTTGCCACGCAGGTCAGCCACACCCTGCTCAGTAACTATCACTTTGACAGAGTGTTCGGAGTGGTCGAGGTGGGTAACCATCGGTACGATGGAGGAGATTGCTCCGTTCTTGGCGGTGGAAGCCGTGGTAAAGATACTCAGATAGGCATTCCGTGCAAAGTCGCCTGAACCACCTATACCGTTCATCATCTTCGTGCCCGTTACGTGGGTGGAGTTGATGTTGCCGTAAATATCTGCCTCGAGGGCGGTATTGATAGCAATAAGTCCAAGTCGGCGGATAATCTCCGGGTGGTTGGAAGTCTCCTGCGGACGAAGCAACATCTTGTCGTGGAAGAAATCGAGGTCAGCAAGTACTTCCGCCATCTTGCTCTCTACCAGACGCAGCGAGCAGCCGGAGGCGAACTTACAGTGTCCTGTTTTGATGAGGTCCACAACAGAGTCTTGTACCACCTCAGAGTACATCTCAAACGGCGGGATGTGCGGGTTCTTACCCAGTTCACCGAGGACGGCGTTCGCCACATTGCCCACACCGGACTGAATAGGCAGGAAGGTCTTAGGGATACGTCCTTCGTGCATCTCTTTCTCGAGGAATAGTGCCACGTTCTCACCAATCTTGGCAGTGGTGGCATCTACCGGCGTGAAGGCAGCAATCTCGTTCGGTCGGTTGGTCTTAACGACAGCCACAATCTTGCTTGGGTCCACCTTGATGTGGTCGGAGCCACAGCGGTCAGACGGCTTGTAGATGGGTATCTCTTTGCGGTAAGGCGGGTCGAGTGGCTCGTAGAGGTCGTGCATGCCCCGCATGGTTACGGGGAACATCTCATTGAGTTCGACTATTATCTTGTCCGCCATGCGGCAGATAGTGGGCATGATGCCCACTCCGGCAGCGGGGATAATGGTACCGTCCTCACCTACATAGGATGCCTCGATAATGGCAAACTTGGGTTTGGGGAGGAACCCGTAACGCAGGTCTTGCGCCATATGGGAGAGGTGCATGTCGAAGTAGTGTGTACCCTCGGCATTGATTTCCTCTCGCATAGACTTGTTGGACTGGTATGGAGTACGGAACTCTACAGCATGAGCGCGTGCGAGTGCACCGTCACAACTGTCTCCCATGGATGCACCTGTTTCCAGTCCTACACGGAAGGGAACACCCTCGGCATGGAGGCGTTCTGCACGTTGTGCCAAGGCAAACGGCACTGCCTTGGGTACACCGGTGGCGGTGAAACCACCCATACCCAAGACATCGCCATTTTGTATCAGTTCGGCAGCTTCTTCAGCTGTCATAAAAGGCAAATTCATATAATTTACGATTGGACAATTGTTTGACAATTGAACTATGTACAATTGTATTTATGCTTTGCCGTCGGAGCCGAGGACGTTGATAATCTTATGCTTGTACAGTTCATACATCAGGTCACGGGCAGGACCGCAGTACTTGCGTGGGTCGAACTCAGCGGGTTTCTCTGCAAATACCTTGCGAACAGCAGCGGTGAAAGCGAGACGCGAGTCGGAGTCGATGTTGAT
>CAMOMF010000014.1 GCA_946619625.1 uncultured Bacteroidales bacterium | reverse complement strand
TACCCACCGTGCCATTCATTTGTTTGTTTGATGGCCGTTATTTCTTTTCTTTGGGAAGTGTCTTCATCTTGAAGTCTTTCCAATCGCATGCTGTTTTGTATGTTTTCTTGGCTTCATTAGGCAAATACAACATGTATGACGCTTTGTTGAATCCTTCACAAATGTTATTGCACTCGACGTCCATTCCGGACATCAGAGAGTGGCTATAGATAGTGGTGAGGGCGACACAGTCTTGGAAAGCGTTTTTGCCAATAGTGCGGACCCCCTCTCCAATCGTCAGCGTTTCTATGCTGCTACAGCCCTTGAACGTGCCCTCCGCTATGCTGGTGATACTATTGGGAATGGTGATGGATGTCAGTCCGGAACAGCCCTCAAAAGCATATTTTGCAATACCGGTAAGGGTGTGGTTTAGGGTAAGAGATGTGAGGTTCTGGCAAAAACTAAACGCATGTTCGCCAATTTGTTTGACGTTGTCCCCGATGGTGAGAGACTGAAGCGAGGTGCAATTTTGGAATGCGTAAGGCGAAATGACGCTCACTTTGCTTGGAATAGTTATTTCTTGCAGATTGTCGCAGCCCGCAAAGGCATGGTTGAGAATACGGCTTACGTTTCTGCCGAAATCTACTGATTGCAGCCCTGTGCATCCTTCAAATGCGTACTCGCCGATAGTGGTTACATTACCGGGGATGCGGATGCTTTGCAAATTATCCATACCCTTGCAAAAATAGGCGGGTATGGACTCTACTTCACCCATTATTGTCAATTGAGTCACGTTGGACACATTCAGACCTTTAAAAGGTTCCTCTGATTCAAAATTTATTACTCCCCATTCTATCGTGTGGACTTTGTTTACCCCCCTGAAGGCGGTGGATGAGATACTGTCCAAATTGGGTCCGAACGTTATTTTCTCTATTTCTTTACAAGACGCAAACGCACCGTCTTCTATGATTAGTACGCTGTCGCCAAGGATCAGTTCTTTTGCCCCTATTGCCCCCGCAAAGGCGTATTTGTCAATGAGGGTAACATGGTCTCCGATGATAATATTCTTCAAACTACTGCAATCGTAGAAAGCCTTCGCTCCTATCGACCTGATTTGGTTGGAGATAATGATGCTTTCCAGATTCCTGTCACCCGAAAATGTGTTAGGCTCGATAATGGTAATGGCACCCGGCATATTGACTGACTTCAGTTTGGTGCAACCGCTAAATGCACCCTCGCCAATGGCACGAAGCCTGTCAGGCAAAATGATTTTCTCGACATTTTTCATGCCCGAGCAGATAAAAGCGGGAAGAACAGTTACTCGGTCACCTACCTCAAACGTGGTGACATTGGACATATTCGCTCCCTGAAAAGGATTCCTTTTCGTGCAGTGTTCTGCATTCCATGTAATATTAGTCAGAGCATCGTCCCCTGCAAAGGCATTTTTCCCAATAGTGGAGATACCTCTTCCAATCCGCAGCAACCGCAGTCCTGTACATCCCTCAAAAGCATTACTGCCAATCGTTTTAACGCTGTTGGGAATAATCAGGGTGTCCAAGCCGGTACAATCTTTGAATGCAGATTGTTCAATCGTAACCAATTCGTCATTTGGAAACACAAATTCCTTGAGGGCACTACAGCCGGAAAATGTTTCTTCCGGAATGGTTGTTACCTCGTCAGACCAGACGAATTTCTTCAGAGCACTGCACCCCTTGAAGACTCTGCTTCCCATGTGTGTAATGCTGTCAGAAAGATTTATATTCTCCAAATTGGAACAATTATAAAACAAAGAGTCTTCTAACACTTTGATGTCCGCCGGTAAATCAATTTCTTGTATTCCGGACTCTGCAAAAACGGCCTTCCCGATTTGTGTAACACTATTGGGGATGGTTACAGATACCAAACTTTTTTGCCCGCGGAAGGCATATGCCGCAATACTGGTGACACGATATGATTTTTTTCCTGACTTGGCAATCGCCGGAATAAAAACATTGGTATGAACCACTGTAGTATCATCGTTCGGAACGAGCCTTACTTCAGTGGGCGAAAGCGAATCAATTTCGAATTGTAACTTTCCGCTTACAAAACTTTGCGCCGAAAGGTTAATGCAAACGGCTAATGTACATAAAAGGATACTCTTTTTCATTATATAGCTTTCTTTTTATCGGTCAAAGCCCAATGCTATGTTAAGTCCCACGCGGAATAGATTAACCGCTTCGTCTTTTGCGTGCTTCGTCTCTTCTTGGGGTCCTACGACAGGCCACTGATATTCTGTAAATATGCTTACGGGTACCTTGCCTGAAGCATTGATTAGCATGGACAATCCACCGAATATGCGTGTGCGCGCGTTCTTCTTTATATTTTGGTCTGTGGAAACAAACGCATCGTGTATGTTAAGCGAGGCTCCGCCAAACAAGGTGAAAGCAAATCCGCGCCCGCATGGTAAAACCAAGGATAGTTTAGGACGGTAATACAGCGTTTCGATGTTGCTGCCGCTTTTCGCTTGTATCTCAAAGTCGAACAAGTTTACTCCCAACATTTTATATCGGAAGGGCAGAACACCAAAGTCGATGTGATGTGTATATCCGTCAAAACCGAATGTATAGCCAATGTCAGCGATTCCGAAGAACCATGTTCCCGCATTGTCATAAAAACTCTGCCTGACTTTTGACGAGGATTTCTTTGGCTCGTGTGACTTGTTTTCAAGAGAATCCTTGTCGCTGTGGATGTATGTGTATTTGACTATCTTGTTTGCATCCTGAGTAGTTAAATCAATACTATCCTCATAAGTTTGGAATCCTTTTTTCGTGACATACATGGCGTATTTCTGCGGCAACACCTTCACTTTCTTATGCGGCGAGATGTTATAAGACTCCTTTTCTCCTTTCAAATAGATATTTGGGCGTACAAAGGGTTGTGAGCGAAACATTACCGTGCGCATAAATGGGAAAGTGACGGGTTCGTTGTGATTGTCATTGTTAACAAACATATCATATTCGCACGATACACCATCTACTGTTTTGAGCATAATTTTGGTTTCGCCAATGGGTATTTTTTTTGCACCTTGTTCGTATGCAAAATAGTCATATCCACCATCCTGAAGTGTGTCCTTACGGTAGATAGCCACACCCTTGTCTGTTGTGATAGATACATTCCCAGTAGGTTTGTACTCCAACTTATAGCTTTCTATATAGTTTAACCCTCTTTCAATGGTAAACGTATCCTTTAGCATCTTGTAGTTCTCTCGCTCAATGGCAATGATGTGCTCTCCTATAGGTAGATAGTTGTTCATGTATGCACCTTCCTCAATGAATATGGGCTGTCCATCCAAATAGGCAGTTACATCTTTCGGAAAGAAAGAGACATACATGCCACCAAATTGTTGAGTTAATTTTGGAATCTTTATTACGTTGGGAGACGATTCGGTAAAATCGTGTACTGGATATTCCCACGTGTCATAATTGTGGCGGCGACCTTCAATCTTATGTGTTCCCCAAACGATTTCTATGTCGCGGATCCCGTGCCCTATGTACTTGTCGTCAATCCAAATTTCCGTCTCGTCGTCAGGGGCTTGAATCGTGACGATGGAAAATGCAGGCTTTAAATTTGCATTTAAAGTCAAATCTGCCCCGACTTGTATTGGCGTTTCGTAAACCAAAGGTTGATACCGATCTTTGGATATTTCTATTATATGCGTGCCAGCTTCTACGTGAATAGGAAACTGTCTTTGTAAAATCTCTTCATCATCTATTTTGACAGTATAGTCTGCTTGCGTACAAAAAACACTGATTCCCCCATAATTAGGCTCTAACGTGATGGTGTCACGACAGGCTTTGTTTCGAGCCAATTTTATGGATTTCTCATAGGGCTTGTATAGTTTGGATTGAACCAGCAAATCATGTGTCCCTATTTGCAAGGTGTCATAGTAATCCTTGTTGTTGCAAATAACAGGCGCTTTACCATCAAAGGAAACCGTGAAAGGCACGTGTTCACAATGCAAATGAACATTTTGCATCAGATTGGACTCTTGAGGCAGTCCTGTCGTAATCTTTGCAGTATATACGTTGCAAGATTTAAGAGTGCCTAATTGATAATTCTTGAGAGGTTCGCAACCCGTACAACGAATAGTCATTTTTCTTGCATCAGGACTAACCCATAACCATATTTCATCGTCAAGAATTTCACTGTGCTCTACATCGAGAGAACCGAGGTCGAAACGCAAGTCATTACCAAGCGGGGTCTCGAAGATTATCAATGCACATCTTTCCCCGTTTTGGTCTACATAGGGATTGTTCTTCTTGTCTTTTTGCGACAAATTCTGGACATCATGACGCAGCTTCGATACTGTGACCTTGTATTGACCGGCATTGATAAAACTTGCTACCGATAGTAGGAATAAAATTATAAGAGACTTAATGAGTCCCGTTTCCAAAATTCCATTCCGCATATTTCATCAAATCATTTTTGTTTTCGTCCCACACACGTACATGTATAATAGGTCGTTCAGGATCGGTTATGTCCGCCAAAAGGAACAAATAGCCTTGGTCCGCGTATGTAGCTGAGTAATAGTTTTGTTTAATAAGTATTTGATATATCTCACTTGAATTATCTCGTGTCGCTTTCTTTACTGACGCATCTTCAAACTGCAGGTTTACATATTCTTGTTTGTCGAAGACTTTCTTGAGCCGGTCGAGATACTCATTCTTGGTATATTGGCATTTTTCGAACTCGACTTGATTATTTGGAGCGACTTCAGATTTCTGCCGACCGGAAATCTTATTACCAATGATAATGATTGCATCGTCTGCAAATACAGCATCCAGGTATTCTAAGTTTTCAAGTGCGTAGGCTGACTTATAGTTCTCAAGGAAGTTTACCAATATCTGTCTGGAACGAGGATTCCAATTACCATGTCTGTAAATGTCTGCCAAAGCACTTTCGTCCAAACCGAAATTGATGCCATCCACCTTGTTGTCTTTGACGTAGAACACCAAATCTTCAACAAATGATTTGTTTCGCTTGAACGAGAATTTTGCCTTGACACCTCGTATCAGGTAACCATTGGCAAACTTGGCGACCTCTAAATTGTCGCGGTTGATAATCTTTGCTTTTCCGTATTTGACGAGTTTTTCGAACCATTTCCAACCATTCTCCGTGCAGAGCGGTTTCACATCATCGTACGAACGAGATTCTATGGCACGAATGATGGGGGCTACTATGTTGGCTTGCTGGTTGATATCGCGCTTGTTGAAATTCTCTGAAAGAGTGTCAACAGCCATCGTCTTTGCCAATTTTGACGCGGCTGCAACTTGTACGGGAGCGGCTTCTTGCAAGGCGGTAAGGGTAACCGATTTTTGGTTTTGACGGAAAGGAAGTTTTTTAGATTGTGAGGTTAGAAGGTCCTCAATCATCGGGTCCTGTTTCCACTGGTGTTGCGCCTCGTAATCCAAGCGTACGGTCAATTTCGTGAAATCTGCAGGTACTTCCACCTCCGCAACACCGTCTTTCAGTGCTTCCGAGTTCCAGTCTTGCCCGTCATAGAACTTATAATCAAGAGCAACTATCGGGCGACCTTTGTACGTGAAATTTAGTTGTACGGCATGATGCGCCTCATCATCGGCGATTGGCAAGCGACATGCTGCTTCTATTCGGCAATCATCCAAGATATTTTCAATGCGTTTGGACAAATACGAATCCAACGAGTGCCCGTCTGATGCAATCAAATCCGTACGGCGGGTTTCCGGTATGGAATGAATTAGTTTTAATGCCCAATAGAAATTGCGTAGTGCATCGCCTATCTTGCACGCAGACTCAGCCTTCTCACCATAGTCAATCAGGTCGCGAATCTTCTGTTTGCGCACGTCAAACATTCTGTTTACTTCTGATTCTTCTACGTATCGGAGTACATGAAAATATCCGTCTTCTTCACGGACTATGCGTTTGCAGTTGCTCAGACTGACGCTGGAAGAAATTTGGATGGTTTGTGAGGTCTCGATGTTGGATGTTGCTTCATCGTTGGTTTGTACATTGTGCAGGGTCGTTTCTGTTGTACTGTTCACATTCACCGTAATCAGGGACGCCAAGTCTTTCTTCGCTTCGTCGTCTGCTTGTTTTAGGTCCGTTCCGCTTCCTTGCCCCCATACGTAGTCGCTACTTGCAATGACATCCTCCCAACTCAGTTGGGCATTCACCACGGTAGGCAAAACCAAACATAGTAGAGTATATACAATTATACGTTTCATTAATCTTGTAATTTAATAAATTTAACCTGCGCATTTCTGTATCTTTCAGGTATTTGTCCTACTGAACTTCCAATGTACGTCGGGTCGCATACCACATATTTATCACCGTTTATCATATAATAGTCGCCGCGCACTTCATCTTCAAAATTTACGGCTGTTGCCAAATGACCTTCGAAAAGTAGAAATGCAACATCCAGATCGAAAAGGTCACGCACCAATCGGGCAAATAAGATACTTCTGTCTTCGCAGTCGCTGTAGTCGTAATAAAGCGTCTCCATTGGAAAGAAAATGCGCTCGCCGCCCCAAACGGTGTCGTCCAATGCATAATCAAAGGCTGTTTGCACATAATTCAGTAGTTTGTTTACTCCATCGCGCTGGCTATAGCCTTTGATGGATTCTTTTAATGCAGGATACAAAGTCTTGCGAATAGACTTGTCCATGGGTACGCTCGCGTAAAGCAAGAATTGCGAACCGGGAATGTCGTTCAGCAAAACCATGGGATAGTTCTGGAAGAATGCTATCGACTGCTTGTTAATCGTAACCGGTGCAGTAACCCCCATGCTGGAAGTCGTGATGCGCGTAAACATCTCACCGGAACCAAACAGCTGGTTGTTCGTGATTTTTAGCGACATGGGCTGCTCATACTGAAACAAGGCTTTCGATACATGCATGGGCATGGTGTCTTTTTCTAATATGTAGTAGTTCTTTCCGTCTAAAGCGGTTAAGAATTGTAATCCGTAAATAGTGTAGTCTGCGCGAAAACCCATATGAAGTTTTTGAGAAATCGGACAGTAGAAAAGCCGCATGGCGTAACCCGATTGTGCGTACAAGAAAGCCTTCAGTAACTCTCCCGACGGGGTGTCGCCATATAATTCCTTGCTGACCTTGTCCAGCAATAGCATGTATGCGTAGTCGCATAACTGGCACTTGTCACGCACATCCAGGCAATCATACAGCAAGTTGTCAAAATCTTCTCCTGCCAACACTTTCCATGCATTCACGTATTCTTTTTCGTTGAATTTCTGTAAGGATAGTTCCGGTAGGGTGGGGATACGAAAACTAAGTGGAGTGCCAAAATACGACAAGTACAACTTTTCAGATGTCAAATTGTTGCTTTCAATCTTCTCAATAGGCTTTGGTTGCTCTGTTATTTCCGCGTAACTGGCAGTGTACACTTCCGGCGCGCTTAATTCCATGTATTGCACCACTTCCTCACCCTCTTCCGGCGCTTTATATTCCTCAGGAGGAGTCAGCTTGCGTTCCGGTTTCTCAAAGATGCTGTCTTGCGTCACAGGCAACCATTCCTCTCCCAGCGCCTGCGCAAAGCGTGCATTCGCCTGGGCACGGAAAGTTTCGTAACGCTTGGTCGCAGCCTTCTGAAATTTTTTGTATCTTTCAGTCAGCGACTGAGCGGTGGAAATCTCAGCAATGCTTAACAATAACAAAGCAAATCCTATACTGCGTTTCATACAATACGGAATTATAAGCCAAGAACTTTATCCATCTGCTCTTGCAACTTCTCGCCTTTTTCCTCCAACTGCTGCAGTATTGCCTTCCGAGCTACTTTTTTGGCTTCGTCACCACTGTAAGCGATGACAACTAATACTTCAACTACATTCTTGCCGGTTGATCTGTGCAGTTCCATCACCGGTATGGTCCTACCAATGGACTGAGAGATGAGAGACATGCTCTTCATCGTCGTCTCTGTCAGCGAGTACGCTTCGTCCTCTGTTATCTGTTTGTTTACAACGGTGTTCTCAATCAGTGCCGTTACCTCTGTCTGGATTTGTCCCGCCAGATTATTTATGGCTAACGAACGGGCTGCCGTTTTTGCTGCATCGTAGTTCCCGCCTTTAGACGATGCTTCGCCCATGATGTATTTGGGATACAAATTTTCATCGTATTGGTTGCGTAAGGTGTAGTTTTGCTCCAACTGGGCTTCTATAGAAGGTGAACCCGGACGTACCTGCCAGCCTTCTTTTTCCAGGCGCTTTGCTTCTTTTGCAACCGTCCTGTCCACATGGTGCTTGCGCTCTTTCTCCGCCATCTTGCGTAACTCCTCACGCTCTTTGCGGCGCTCCTGCTGTTGTTTTACACGCTCACTCTTGTCTTCACGTAATTCTTTCTGTTCTTTCTTTCCGCTGTTGACAGCAGTCTTTTCCTGAGCAAATCCGGTACTCAAAGCCATCATGATGGCCATTGCTACAATGTAAAGTCGTTTCATATTGTGTTTGTTTTTAGTTAGCTATAATTATTTAGTCGCATCAGTAACAACCTTTGCGGGTGCAAAGGTAACACTTTTTTTTCATATATGCAAGTTTTTTGGCAATTATTTTGCATTTTATTTGCATATATCAAAAAAAAGCAGTAATTTTGCACCGGATTTGCCACGCGGAGTGGTCATCGTAAAGAATTATTTGGTATGCCGTCGATTAAAAAATTGTACTTCAAAGACACCTCTTTTGCCAGCCTTATGCAGCAACGTGTCTATAATGTCCTGCTTTTTGCCAGCAAATACGCCCTCTTCACTATCGAGGAGGACGGGCGCATTGACGAACAGATTTTCAACGAGTACACCTCACTCAACTTGCGCTACCCGCCGCGATTCACTTTGGTTTCCAGTACAGATGAAGCGTCGCAAATGCTTGCCGACCGCCATTTCGACCTCATTATCTCCATGCCCTCAGATGCCGGCTCGCCTTTCGAGTGGGCAAAGTCTGTCAAGCGCGATTACCCGACCATCCCCATCGTGTTGCTCACCCCTTACAATCGCTCTATGCAAGCGCGGCTCGAGCAGGAGGACCTCTCGGCAATTGACTATATTTTCTCTTGGTTGGACAACCCCGAACTGCTCTTGGCTATCATCAAACTGATTGAGGACAAAATGAATGTGGACGAGGATATCCGTCAGGTCGGACTGCAGACTATTCTTTTTGTAGAGGACAATATCCGCTTCTATTCCGCCATACTACCCATGCTCTACAAGCACTTGTTCACCCAGTCACGCGCTTTCATGCTGGAGGCGCTCAACCCCCACGAACAAATGCTACGTATGCGTGGACGTCCAAAGATTCTGCTTGCGCGCAACTACGAGGAGGCATCCGCCATGTATTGCCGCTACCGTGAGAATATGCTGGGAGTCATTACCGATGCCGAGTTCCCCGACGGGCAGATAAACAACGAGCCTTCGCCCGAGTTCTGCAGGCGTTTGCTACGCGACATCCGGTCACGTGACCCCTATATACCTATCATCGTTGAGTCCTCCAACAAAAACAACGAATACCTCGCCAAAGAGGCAAAAGCGGTCTTTCTCGACAAACAGAGCCAGACCTTGTTAATCGACCTCCGTAACGAGATGACCGAGCACTACGGCTTCGGCGATTTCCTGTGGCGCGACCCCCATACCGGCAAGGTGATTATGAAATGCAGCAACCTCAAGGAGCTGCAAAACAATATCTTCAAGATTCCTGACGAGTCTTTCCTCTACCATGTCACGCACAACG
>CAMOMF010000013.1 GCA_946619625.1 uncultured Bacteroidales bacterium | reverse complement strand
TTATGGCGCACATTCCTCGCCCCCAGGCGGAACTCAAGCGCTCTGATGACGAAATAGCCCCCGCCCTCTCCAACATGGTGGGTATTTATCAGGACAAGTTGGAGGACAAACCGCTGGCAGACGCCACTTTTGAGGAGATGCGCCGCCGTTTCCCCGACGACCGCAGGCTCGCCGACCTCTACTACATGCAGTACCTCACCGCACTCAAGCAGAACGACACCATCGCCGCGGAGAACTACCGCCTCACGCTACTCCACGACTATCCCGAAAGCAATTATGCCACGGTGGTCAAGGACCCGCGCTATTTCGACAAACTGCGGCACATGGCTGCCGAACAGGACTCCGTCTATGAGGACACCTACAACGCCTACAAACGCTCCGACTATGCCACTATACGCCGCAATAAGCAGTATGCCGAGGAGAACTATCCCCTCTCGCCCCTCATGCCGCGATTCCTGTTCCTCAACGCCATCGCGGTGGCCAAAACCGACGGACAGAACGCTTTTGTAGAGGAACTGCGGGACCTCGTGAACCGTTATCCCGACAGCGAGTTGGGCACCATGGCGAAAGATTTCCTTGCGCTCATGAACCAAGGTCTTGAGAGCCAGAAGGGCGGCACCACCTCCTTGCTGGCAGACAAGCGCACGGAGGAAAGCCTTGTCACCGAAGAGGACTCGTTGGCTGACCTCACCGCAGACGCCAACGTGGTACATATCCTTATCGCCAAGGACGAGACCACCCTTAACAACTTGCTTTACAATGTGGCGCTCTTCAACTTCACCCACTTCATGATAAAGGATTTCGACCTCCGCACCAACCTGCATTTCTCGTCCACCCTTTCCGCGTTGGAGGTGTCCGGGTTTGACAGCCCCGAGGAGGTGGAGTGGTACAAAGGTCTTCTGCTCGCCGACCCCGACCTGCAGGCACTTTTCACCCAAATTCACGCCGAGGTGAAATAAGCCGGTATAAAGAAAATTAAACAGATAAACTGATGAACTTCATACAAAAAACACTCGCATTCCTTTGGCAATGGCTCGTAGCCTTGCCAATCCTGCTGGTCGCCACTATCCTGTGCGCCGTGTTCACTTTGCTGTTGGTACATTGGAAAGACAGCGCTTTCGTCCATAGTTTCCAGCAACTATGGTCGCGCCTGTTCTTCTGGCTCTTCTTCATGAACCCCACCATTGAGGGGGCGGAGAACCTGCAAAAAGGGCAGAGTTACGTCTTTGTGGGCAACCACACCTCCATGTTCGATGCTTGGATAGTATATGGTTGGCTGCCGGTAGTGTTCAAATGGATCATGAAAGCCTCGTTGCGCAAGGTGCCGCTCGTCGGAATTGCGTGCAAGGCCGCCGGGCATATATTCATACAACGCGGCGCATCCAAACAAGCCATGCACAGCCTTGAAGAGGCGAAAAGCAGGTTGGTCAACGGAGTCAGTGTGGTCATTTTCCCCGAGGGAACACGCTCTCAGGACGGACAGGTGGGACGCTTCAAACGCGGCGCTTTCCAGATTGCTTTCGACATGAACCTCCCTGTCGTACCACTTTCGCTCACTGGTGTATATGACGTGCTCCCCAAGGGCAAGTGGCTTGTTCACCCTGCCCGCAAAGTAAAAATGAAAATAGGTAAACCCATTGACCTCAGCGTTTACACCGAGGACCAGCATCTCCAGGCGATTGAAGACGTCCGCCAACTCGTCATTGACGGTCTAAAACCCTAAACTCGCTTATAACTCACTGCATAAACAGCGCGTTTATCAGTCCTTTCAGTTCGTGCCAAGTCTCATCCGACAGTTTGGCGCCCAGCACTTCGCAGACGCGTCCCGCCACCATGGTACCAATCTGTGCACAGGTATTCAGGTCGTACCCGTGCACTTGTCCGTACAGGAATCCGGCGGCATAGTAGTCGCCTGCACCCGTCGAGTCGATACACGTCGTACACACTGCAGGCACGTGGTGTCGCTCCTCGCCGCACTGTACGAATGAACCCGCTTTGCCCACTTTCACCACCGCGATACGGCACTGCCTTGCCAACTCCTGCACAGCGTCCTCCGGAGCAAGGTGCGTGTAGGCAAAACTCTCGTCCTCGTTGGCGAAAATAATATCTACGTATTTCTCCACCAGGTCGGTCAGGAACTCTTTGTTCTCATTCACCACGTTGAACGATGCCAAGTCAAGCGACACCACCTGTCCCGCCTCTTTGGCAAGGCGAACGGCTTTGGCTATCAACTCGTGGTTCTGAACGATATATCCCTCAATGTGGAAATAGTCGTACCCCTCGAACATCTCGGGCATGATATTCTCCGGCTTCAGGTTGGCTGCCGCACCCAAGTATGTAGCAAAAGTGCGCTCACCATCGGGGGTAATAAGGGCAATGCAGTTACCCGACATCAGTCTGCTCGGCAATAGTACCGGGCGCACCCCGTTACGTTCTGCATTCTGCCGGAAAAACTCACCAATCTCATCATTGCCAATCTTGCCGATAAAAGCCGTCTGTGTGCCTAATGCCGCCAAGGCGTTCACCGTGTTCGATGCACTGCCGCCTGCAATCATCGACTTGCGGATAGTAGAAAACTTATCCTGAATATATCGGGCAG
>CAMOMF010000012.1 GCA_946619625.1 uncultured Bacteroidales bacterium | reverse complement strand
TGATCAGCGGTTATCAGGACGAGCTGGAAAAAGCGTGGTTGGAAGAACTGCGCGCCAAGTATCCCGTCTCTATCAACCAAGAGGCCTTGGACGAAATCAAGGCAAGGTACGGGAAATAGTTTTTTCAGGAGTTACCATTTAATCATCCAGCAACTTGAAAACAGTTTGGAAAATAGCACTTTTTGTAGCAGGGTTGGCAGGGTTGAACCTGTTGGCGCAGGCAGTGCATGTCCGCATAGACATGACCGACGACCACCGCTACAGTCTGTCCGCTCCAACCAAACAGTTGCTGCAAAGTCTGGATAAACCGCTTGAGGTCAGTCTGCTGTTGGATGGACCCATGAACGCGTCTTTCGTTCGCCTCAGTGAAGCAACGGAGCGCTTGGTAGAGGAGATGGACGAGTACGGCGACATCGTTCGCCCCGCCTCCATGCCCGAACCCGGGCGATTGGGACTGTCACCCATGGTTATTCACGAGCGCGCCAAGGACGGACAGACCGTGCAGACACGCCTCTACCCCTATGCGGTGCTGCGCTACAACGGACGCACGTCGGTGGTGTCCCTGCTCGTCAACGAACGGGGCAGGTCGGGCGAGGAGAACATCAACCGCTCTATTGAGCAATTGGAGTTCGCTTTCGCTCAATCCATTGCCACTCTGCGCCGAACAGAGGTGACGCGCATCGCTTTTCTGGAAGGACACGGAGAACTGCCCGAACAGAACGTGATGGACGTGGAGAAAGAGTTGTCGCGTTTCTTCCAAGTGGACCGCGGGACGCTGACGAGTGCCGACAACGAAATGGATGCCTACTCGGCGGTGATCATAGCCGACCCGCAAGAACCATTCTCCGAGCAGGACAAATATATCCTTGACCAGTACATCATGCACGGCGGGCGTGTTCTGTGGGCGGTGAACGGCGTACGTTTCTCGGGCGACTACCTTGCCACGGAGGGGGCGACACCGGTCATTCCGCAAGACCTGCACCTCGGAGACATGCTCTTCCGTTACGGCGTACGCATTGAGCCTGCATTGGTGCAAGACCTGCAGTGTCTGCCCATACCGGTGGATGTCAGCGACGACCCGCTCACGCCTAATTTTCAGCCGTTGCCATGGACGTACGCGCCCCTGCTGCTGACAGCACAGAGTTCGCCCGTCACTGCCAAATTAGGGCAAGTGAGCGCCACTTTCTGCTCGCCTGTCTCGATGGTAGGCGACGAGGACTCGATACGCAAGACCGTATTGCTTGCCACATCCACCCGGTCGGCACTGACCCCGACACCCGCTGAGGTGGAACTGAGCGACATGCACCCCGACATGAGCCGGTTCGTGTATCAATACGTGCCGGTGGCAGTACAGCTCAGCGGCGTTTTTCCGTCCCTGTTCGCACACCAAATGGTGCCGGAACAGGTGCAGACCACCCGCTCCAAACGCAGTCAGTCCGAGCCGACCGGACAGATCGTTATCGGCAGCGGAGCCATCATCCGCAACGAGTGGCAGCAAGGGCAACCCCTACCCTGCGGTTTCGACCGATACACACAGATGCAGTTCGCCAACCGCGACTTTATCGTCAATTGTGTGCTCGCGCTGACCAACGACGAAGCCCTCATTGCTTTGCGGCAGAAGAGCGTCACGCTGCGCCTGCTGAACAACGATAAGGCACAGGCGGACAAACCGCTCATACAAGCTACGACCACCCTGCTTCCGCTGCTTTTACTGGCATTGGTCGCGGCGGTATACATACCACTACGCAAACATCAATACAACTATACAACATGAAACGAATTGTTTTATTTCTGACCATGCTCTGCTCCCTGAGCCTGTTCGCCAAAACGCCGAAACACGAACCGGTGTACTACCTGTCCTATGCACGTCTGTTCGCCTCGAGCCAAATGCAACATTACCCCGAACTGTGGCAGACCGACAACGTCAAGCAGCCCAAATGGGACTACACACAAGCGCTGATGGGCAAGGCGATGTTGCAGGCATACCAGGCCACCGGCAACGAGCAGTATCTGGACTACGCCCTCAAGTTCGCCGACTATTTTATCAGTCAAGACGGCAACATCAAGACGTACAAAATGGGCGATTTCAACATCGACCGCGTCAATGGAGGGTCCTTCCTGTACGTGCTGAACGACATCCGTCCCGAGAAACGCTGGACGATTGCCAATGACATACTCTTCAAGCAGCTGCAGGACCAGCCACGAACCAAAGAAGGCGGATTTTGGCACAAGAAGATCTACCCTTACCAGATGTGGTTGGACGGTTTGTATATGGCAGAACCGTTCTACATCCGCTACGCTGTGGAGCATAACATGGACAAAGGGGTGCAGGACGTTGCCAACCAGTTCCGCTTGGTAGATGCACACACCTACGATAAGAAAACAGGGCTCAACTACCACGGCTGGGACGAGAGTCGCGAGCAGAAATGGGCAGACCCCGAGACAGGCTGCTCGCCCAACTTCTGGAGCCGCTCGATGGGTTGGTACATCATGGCAATGGTTGATGTGCTGGACTATATGCCCGAGGGCGAAAACCGCGACATGATGCTCAAACTGCTGAAACGCACCGCCAAAAACATCCTCAAGTATCAGGACAAAAAGAGCCATATGTGGTACCAATTGACCGCTCTGCCCAAACAAGAGGGCAACTACCTGGAAGCCACCTCTTCAGCCATCTTCTGTTACGCATTCGCCAAGGCAGCCAACCGAGGGTACCTGCCCAAGAAATACAAAAAAGAGGCGCAGAAAATCTTCGACGGCATGGTCAATAACGTCTTTGTAATGAACGATGACAAGACAATCTCACTGACCAATTGCTGCTCGGTGGCGGGTCTGGGCGGCAAGCCGCGTTACCGCGACGGCTCCGTGCAATACTACCTGTCGGAACCCGTCATCAAGGACGACCCCAAAGGTGTCGGTCCCATCATCTTCGCCGCCATTGAATTGTCCAAACCAATTGATAAAAAGAAATAATTTTGAAAAGAATACTATTTGTCATATTCCTCCTTGCCTCGGCAATCCTGAGTCAAGCGCAACAGTACGACTACCCTATCCGCGTGGTGGACGGGCAGAAAGTGTATGAGTACCCCGTCCAAAAGGGAGAGGGTCTGTACCGCATCAGCGTCAACTTCGGCGTCACGCAGGAGGAGATCATCCGCCTCAACCCCGAACTGAAGACCAGCGGTCTGAAACTGGGGCAAATCATCCTCGTGCCTGTCAAGGATAACAAACCCGCCGAAAAACCCAAGCGAAAACCTATAGCGCAAGCAAAAGACACGGTTCACAAAGCGCCTGCTGCTGTTCCCGACAAAGACATCGTCCGCCGTGCTTTCCAACCCAAAAAGGCGGAACTGGCAAAAGCGGAAGCGGCAAAGGCGGAAGTGGCGGCGGAGCAACCACAGCACGTGGCAGACAATGGCAATCCCGTGCAACCGCTTCTACCCGAAGAGGTGTTCTTCGAGGAGGACACCATGTTTGTTCTGGACACAGAGCCGGGGATACCCCCGATGGAGGCAAAAAACACCCTGCGCTTGGCACTGCTGCTGCCACTGCAAGCCGACGCACAGACGTACGACGTGCGAATGGAGCGGTTCCTCAGGTTCTACGAAGGCATCCTCCTTGCACTGCGCGAGGAGAAACGTCCCGACCGCAGGTTCGAGGTCTATGTGTACGATATCGGCAAAACAGAGTACAAACTCCGCAAAGTGCTTGCGCAGCCGGAATTGGCAGGAATGAACGCCATCATCGGTCCCGCCTACTCCGAGCAAGTGCCCTTGACCAGTCAGTTCGTTGCTGAGCACCATATCGCCTGTCTGCTGCCGTTCACGAACGGCGTCACCGACTTGGAAACCAACAAGTACCTGTTGCAATACAACCCCACCGTCCCCGAGGGTATGCGTATTGTGCAGTTCAAGAAAGAGGTGGACGGCAACTGGGCGGCGTTCGACCGACTCATGAACACCTATTTCGAGGTGCGTACGCCGTCACCATCGCGCCCGCGCTACGATATTCTGGGATACGACCTCGCCAAGTACTTCATTCCCGCCGTACTGCAAGCCATGCAGGCGGAGGACGAAGAGGCATGGATACAAGCCTTCCTCACGGAACATGACGGACTGCAATCCACTCTCCGTTTCCAGCGTGTCAGTGAACAAGGCGGTTTCATGAACACACCGCTGAAGGTCATACCCAAAGTACTGCCTCCCGCCGATAATACACCCAACTCAGAAGAGAAGTGAAACGTCTGTCAGCCGTCATATCAGTCCTGATGTGTTGCATCGCCTGCCTGGCGCAGCCCAAACTGCAAAAAGAGGAGATGTACGTGGGCGCACATGCCGGTGCCATCGCATCCATGTACCGCTTCTCGCCCGTGGTGACGCAGTCGTGGAAACAGCCTTTCCTTGGTTGGAACGCCGGACTGATCTACCGCTACGCGGGACACAAAGTGTGCGGCATGCAAGTGGAAATCAACTACATGCAACGCGGATGGCACGAGACACAGACGGACTACACCCGGCAACTCGACTACATAGAAGTGCCGTTCCTCATGCATCTCTATTTCGGCAAGAAAGCGCGCGGGTTCTTCAACCTCGGTCCGCAGATAGGATATTGTTTCCGCTCCACCGAGAAAGGGACGGTGCCCGACACCTACCAAACTATCCGCAACACCGGAGCACGCTCCAAGACCGCACACCAATACGCGCCGGTAGAGAAGCCTTTCGACTGGGGCATTGCCGCGGGAATCGGGTTCTACTATCGAAGCAAATATGCCGGAGTGTACCAATTGGAGGCACGCTTCAATTGGTCGTTCGGCAACACCTTCGACGACAGCAAAATGGACTATTTTGACTACAGCAACCCCATGTCACTCTCCCTCAATTTCGCCTACATGTGGCAAGTAAAGTAATATATATAGAGGATTAGTTTATCGCTACCTGGTGAAGGGAGCAGTATAACACCTCCGAACAACTAACATCAAACAACTTCAAACAACTTCAAACAACTTCAAACAACTTCAAACAATATCAAACAACTTCAAACAACTTCAAACAACTTCAAACAATATCAAACAATATCAAACAATATCAAACAATATCAGACAACACAATATAGTATGAAGACAAACTACGAAATCCGCTATGCCAGCAATCCTGTGGATGCAAAGGCATACGACACAACTCGTCTGCGTAAGGATTTTCTCATTCAGAACCTCTTCGTGGACAATGAAGTAAACATGGTTTATTCAATGTACGACCGCATGGTGGTGGGCGGTGCCAAGCCCGTTGGCGAAGCACTCCTGCTGGAAGCCATCGACCCGCTCAACGCACCCTTCTTCCTTACCTGCCGCGAGAGGGGTATCTACAAAGTCGGCGAAGAAGGTCAGGGGCAAGATGGCTTAACCATTGCGTTTCAGCTGCAGGATCGCGGGGGAGGCGGGGGGGG
>CAMOMF010000011.1 GCA_946619625.1 uncultured Bacteroidales bacterium | reverse complement strand
TTCGGGTTTGCCGATGCCCACAACGTACACGAACATGCCTTTTTCTTTGGCTGCTTGTGCGGCTTTGATGGCATCATCTTCATGGTTCTCACCATCTGTGATAAGGATGATGGCGCGTCCGGCTTCGCTCTCTTCTGCTCCAAAGGAGTGGATACATGTGTTGATAGCCGTACCAATGGCGGTACCCTGCGCGGGAATGAGGTCGGGGGTGATGTTCTGCAGGAACATTTTGGCGGAAACGTAATCGCATGTGATAGGCAGTTGCGTAAATGCGTCACCGGCAAACACTACCAATCCTAATTTGTCGTCCACCATCTGGTCCACCAGTTTGCTGAGCATCTGTTTCGCCCGGTCCAAGCGGTTTGGTGTAACATCTTCCGCCAACATGGAGTTGGATATATCCAGCGCAATCATCACCTCTATTCCTTCGCGCTTGACGGTCTGCTCTTTGGTGCCGTACTGCGGGCGCGCAAGTGCGAATATAAGCAAGGTGAGCGCCAATATCTGCAGTGCAAACTTGATGTGCGGGCGCACTTTGGAGGCATTGGGCATCAGTTTCTCCAGTAGCGACGGGTCACCAAAAGCCAACAACTGTTTTTTCTTATGCTTGGTATATAAGAAATGTGCTAAAATAAGGATAGGTACTATCCACAGCAGCCACAGAAATTCAATATGTGCAAAACGAAACATGTTTCTTTCCCTTTAATTAGATATTGTTCGCAGGACGAAGAACCTGAGCAGTATTTCCAACAGCAGGCAGATGGCAGCCGCCCATAGGTACGGTGCGAAGTTCTCTGTCTTTTTGCTGAACTCGCGAACGCGGATCTTCGTCTTCTCCATTTGGTCAATCTCCTGATAGATAGCCTTGAGCGTAGCGTTGTTGGTGGCGCGGAAATACTGTCCATCGGTAGTGGCGGCAATCTGCCGGAGGGTGTTCTCGTCGAACTGTCCGGAGATGGTAGTGTATTGCGTGCCGATAGGTGTCTGGTACGGAATGCGCGCCTCGCCCTTGGAGCCAACGCCAATGGCATACACACGTATTCCGAACGTGTGGGCTATCTCGGCAGCCGTCATCGGGTCAATATCGCCGCAGTTGTTCGAACCATCGGTAAGCAAGATTATGACTTTGGACTTGGTGGGACTGTCTTTCATCCTGTTTACCGCATTGGCGAGTCCCAATCCAATTGCCGTGCCATCCTCTATCATGCCGAACTTGACCGATTTGAACAAATTGATCAGTACGGCATGGTCGGTAGTGAGCGGACATTGCGTGAAACTTTCCCCTGCAAAAACCACCAGACCGATGTTGTCATTGGGGCGGTCGGAAATGAACTCGGTTGCCACCTGCTTGGCGGCTTCAAGGCGGTTAGGCTTCAGGTCCTCGGCAAGCATTGTGCCCGAGATGTCCATTGCCATCATGATGTCAATACCTTCTGTTGACTCCTTACTCCAGCGGTTGCTCAGTTGCGGTCGCGCCAAACAGATAGTGAGCAGGATGATAGCAGCGCAGCGCAGGATAAAAGGTACGTGGAGCAGATAGATTCTGGCGGTGCGAGGCTGACGCTTGAGCACATCGGTGGAGGCTATCTGCAAACTGGCTTCGCTCTTGTGCATCTCCCGGAAGTACCAGAAAATGACTGGTGCAAGCAGTAGTAATAAGAATAAATATCCCGGATTAGCAAACGTCATTATTGTACTTGATTTTCAGTATTCGTACTTTCAGGCTGCTCTTTTTCTGGGGCAGTCTCTTTTACAAAATTATAGGCAGCAGCCAGTGATGTTTCGTTCTCGTCGGGAAGCGGGTTCCATTTGGCGAACTTCACCAGGTCGGCGAGGCGCAACATGGTTTCCAACTTCTGATAGAGGTCCTTCTGGTCGCTTTGGGTAAGGATGGGTTTCATTGCCGCGAGGGTCTCACCGGAAGTTTTCTGCGTGGAGTGGACATCGTATCGTCTGCCGATATATTCGCGTACCACGTAGGTAAGTTCAGAGAAGTATTTCTTGTACTCACCCGACTGCCATGCTTTCTCTTCTTTTATCTTGTCCAGTTTCTCCAGTGCCACTTCGTCGCACGGGCGCAATGTCTCGGGATTGACCGGCTCGGCAACCTCTTTGGTGAACCGTTTCTTGAGCCACTTGTACAGGAAGTAACTTCCAACAGACAAGCCTATTATCAGCACTCCGAGCAGTACCCAGCGCAGTATGCCCCACCACCAGATCTTGGGGTTCATCACACCCTTGATGTCGGTAATGGCATCGGTTGTATCCATCTCGAAGGGCTGAATGACATTCAGCGAGAGCGAATTGGTGTACATGGTGTCCCCATTGACCGTGAAGGGTAGGGGGTTGATGTAGAAAAGCGAGTCCTTGAAAGACGTTATCACCA
Source organism: uncultured Bacteroidales bacterium (assembly GCA_946619625.1). Lineage (GTDB taxonomy): Bacteria > Bacteroidota > Bacteroidia > Bacteroidales > Paludibacteraceae > Colicola. Next base: position 1,304 of record CAMOMF010000011.1, on the reverse strand, counting down.
GGTCCTGGCGATAGAGGGTGCGCCCGTCAGCGGTCTGGGTGGTGTCAATCTTGCCCTGCTCCACCAGTTCCAGTCCGTCTTGGATGGAGGAGGTGAAGACGGGGAAACCCACTTGCTCTGTGCCGGAGGCGGTGGCTTCCAGGTGCAGAGCGGTTTGGTCACCTATCCATAATTGAGTAGAGTCCATCTGCGCGGACAGAACGACACTCAATACTATAGTTAAAATAGTTGTCATTGTCTAAAAAGTGTTTTCAAGCCCCTCACGTAGTCTTCGTCGGTGCGGATGCTTACGTGGTCGGTATTCGTCTTGGTGAACAGTTCCTGCAATGTCTGTTGCCCTAATCTCCAAGCCTTGGCGTAGGCGTCACGGACCTGTTTTTCAGATGTGTCCACCCAGATTCGCTCGCCTGTCTCGGCATCTTTCAGTTTCAGCAGTCCCACGTCGGGCAGTTCTGTTTCGCGCTTGTCGTAAATCTGGATAGCCTGCAGGTCGTGCTTGTTGGCGGCAATCATCCATGCTTTCTCCAGTTCGGTCTTGCGTCCGGTCTTGGCTGTTTGCAAGAACTGCGAGTCCTGGAAATCAGAGATTAAGAAGGCGGTGCAGCGCCTTTTCTGTGCATTGGCGAAGTACTGTAAGGCTCCTGTCAGGTTGGTACGCGAGGAAGTGGGCTCGAAGGTGAGCAGTTCGCGGATGATGTGCAGTACGTGCGTCTTGCCTTTCTTGGCGGGGATGAATTTCTCCACCTTGTCAGAAAAGAAGATTACGCCCACCTTGTCGTTGTTCTCGATGGTGGAGAAGGCAAGAGTGGCAGCCACCTCTGCCATCATGTCGCGCTTGTACTGGGAAAGTGTACCGAAGTTGCGCGAGCCCGATACGTCTACCAACAGCATGACGGTCAGTTCGCGCTCCTCCTCAAACACCTTGATGTACGGTCGGTTGAGCCGCGCCGTGACGTTCCAGTCAATGCTCCGCACATCGTCTCCCGGCTGGTACTCGCGCACCTCGCTGAAAGCCATACCACGCCCCTTGAACTGGCTGTGGTACTCTCCTGCGAAGATGTTCTTGGAAAGACCGCGGGTCTTGATCTCTATCTTTCGAACCTTATTTAATAGTTCTTCCGATGTCATGACGGATTAGTTATGGAACTTGCACTTTGTTGAGTACTTCGGTGATAATATCTTCGGAAGTGATGTTGTTGGCTTCCGCCTCGTAGGTCAGGCCGATACGGTGACGGAGCACATCGTAGCATACGGCACGGATATCTTCGGGCACCACGTAGCCTCTGCGGTGAATGAAAGCGTAG
>CAMOMF010000010.1 GCA_946619625.1 uncultured Bacteroidales bacterium | reverse complement strand
AGACTGATTTCAACAGCGAATGGTGGGGCATTCTGGTGTTCACCTGCGTGGCACTGTTGTGCATCGCTTTCGGTAACGGGTTGTTCAAGGGCAACCTGCAGGCCATCGTGGGCAAGATGTACGACGAGTTGGAGGAAGAGGCAGCCAAGGAAAGCGAAGAGGCACTGCAGATAGCTCGCGACAAACGTGACTCGGGTTTCCAGATCTTCTACGTGTTCATCAACATCGGCGGTTTGATTGCTCCGTTTGTAGCCCCGTTGCTGCGCCAATGGTGGCTGGCCAAACATGCGTTCACGTACAACGCCGACATGCCTGCGCTGTGCCATCAGTACCTGCAGGACGGGCAGTTGACGGAGAAATTCACCGAGACGATGAATCAGGCTGCTATCCACGCGAGCCAGATTACCGACTACGCGGCTTTCAGCCATGATTATATCACGGTGTTCAACCAGGGTATTCACTACTCGTTTATCGCGTCTGTAGCTGCGATGCTGCTGTCGCTGTTCATCTTCCTGGGCACGAAGAAGATGTTCCCGCAGCCCGCGAAGAAAGCGTCTTCTGCTGCGCAGGAGTACACCGCCGAGGAGAAGAAACAGATGGCTACGGAGATCAAGCAGCGCTTGTACGCCCTGTTTGCCGTGCTGGGAATCGCGATTTTCTTCTGGTTGTCGTTCCACCAGAACGGGCAGTCGCTGAGCGTGTTTGCGCGCGACTTCGTGCAGACCGACTCGGTAGCTCCGGAGATATGGCAGGCACTGAACCCGTTCTTTGTGATTGTGCTGACGCCGATAGTGATGTGGCTGTTTGCCCGTCTGGCCAAGAAAGGCAAGGCCATCTCCACTCCGCGCAAGATAGCCATCGGTATGGGTGTTGCCGGTTTGGCTTACCTGTTCCTGATGGTGTTCTCCTACATGAACCACTACCCCTCGGGTGAGGCGTTCCGCGCCATGGACTCCGCGGAGATGGCCGCAGCAGGTTTGGCCAAAGCCGGTCCGTGGGTGCTGATTGTGACGTATTTCTTCCTGACTGTGGCTGAGTTGTTCATCTCGCCGCTGGGCTTGAGTTTCGTCAGCAAAGTGGCTCCGCGCAACATGGTAGGTTTGTGCCAGGGTCTGTGGCTGGGCGCTACCGCCATCGGCAACCTGATGATCTGGATTGGTCCGAAGATGTACAACGCATGGGATATCCAGTACTGCTGGGCTGTGTTCTTTGGCATCTGCATCGTGTCGATGAGTGTGATGTTAGGCATGGTGAAGTGGCTGGAACGCGTTGCTTGTTAAAGCAACGCGGTCAAAGGTCTAAGGTCAAAGGTCAAAGGTCGAGAGTCAAGAGTCGAGAGTCGAGAGTCAAAAGTCGAGAGTCGAGAGTCAAAAGTCGAGAGTCGAGAGACAAAGGTCGAGAGTCAAGAGACTATATTTAGAATTATGAACGAACTGATAGAATATTTCAAGAAGATTGAGGCGAGGCTGGCTGCGCTGGAAACGGCACAGCAGGCCAAGGCCGAAGACAATAACGAAGCCATCCAGCAAGAGTTGGAGGCGCTGTCCGAACAAGTGTCGGCACTGCTGACTTCGTTTACTTCACTCCAGGAGCAACTGGCGACCTATCAAGAGGCGCAGGCAGAGCTGGAGAGTCGCATGGATTCGCTGGAGAGCCGCGTGGAGTTTGATATCCCCGAAGAGGACAGTTTCGACGAGGATGAAGAGCCGGAATCGGAGCCTGCTCCGGAAGAGCCGGAGGATGAGGAGCCTATGCTTCCTATCGCCGAGCAGGAAGAGGAGGACGAAGAGCCCGAACCTGCTCCGGAACCCGAAATGCCGCATAGCGTTGTGCCCAAAGTGACGGACATCAAGAAAGCTATCTCGCTGGGAGACCGTTTCCTGTTCCAGCGCGAGCTGTTTGGCGGCAACGGCGAGTTGATGGCCAAGACCATAGTCGAGCTGAACAAACTGGACAGTCTGGACGAAGCCGAGGACTATATAGCCAAGCACTTCATCTGGGACAAGGAGTCGTCCACATACGAACTGTTCTACAACATCCTCAAGCGTCGTTGGTAAGAGATGCTGTACCTTGTTCCCACCCCTGTCGGTAACCTGGAGGATATCACGTTCCGCGCACTGAATGTGTTGCGGTCTGTGGACCTGATTTTGGCGGAAGATACCCGGACTTCGGGCATCCTGCTGAAGCATTATGACATCCACACGACTCTGAAGAGCCATCATAAGTTCAACGAACATGCGACGACGGACGATATTGTACATCGTCTGGTTGGTGGTGCGCAGATAGCTCTCATCTCGGATGCGGGCACTCCTGCCATCTCCGACCCGGGTTTTTACCTGGTTCGCGCTGCCGCAGAGGCGGGTGTGGAGGTGCAATGTCTGCCGGGTGCCACGGCTTTTGTGCCGGCGTTGGTGGACAGCGGTTTGCCCAATGACAGGTTTTTCTTCGAAGGTTTTCTGCCGCAGAAGAAAGGTCGTCAGACCCGCCTGCAGGCCTTGGCAGCGCTGCCTCAGACGTTTATCGTGTACGAGTCGCCGTTCCGTCTGGTAAAGACGCTGGAGCAACTGGCGGCGGTGTGCGGGAAAGAGCGTCCCGGGTCCGTCACGCGCGAGATAAGCAAGGTGCATGAAGAGACTGTTCGCGGCACGCTGGAGGAACTGATTCAGCATTTCAAGACAACGCCTCCCAAGGGCGAGATAGTCATTTGTATAGGAGGACGCGGCGATGAGTGAGATGCGTTCGTTGGCCAAAGACACTGCCATATACGGCATCAGTAGCATAGTGGGCAAGTTCCTGAACTGGCTCCTTGTGCCGCTGTACACATATGTGCTGAAGGAGACGGCTGACTACGGCATCGTCACGCACCTGTACGCGTGGACGGCGCTGCTGTTGGTGATCCTGACCTACGGCATGGAGACGGGGTTCTTCCGTTTCGCTAACCGCGAGGGCTACAACCCGCAGCAGGTCTATCGAACCACATGGACGGCGCTGCTCACCACCTCTACCCTCTTTGCCGTTGTGTGCGTGCTGTTTCAGCGTCCTATCGCTGCTGCCATGGGGTATGCGGGACACGAGGAGTTTATTGCGCTGCTGGCGGTAGTGGTGGCTATGGATGCGTTCTCGTGCATACCGTTTGCCTACCTGCGTTACCAGCGGCGACCTATCGCTTTTGCTTCGCTCAAACTGCTGTTCGTAGGACTGAACATCGCCTTCAACCTGTTCTTCCTGGTGCTCTGCCCCATGATTCAGGACTCGGCACTCATCAGCCCCTGGTTCAATCCCGACTACGGCGTAGGGTACGTGTTCGTAGCGAACATTCTGGCCACAGGCATCCAAACCGTTTGTCTCCTCTTTATGACTATGCCTGCGCGCGGGCGCGAGAACAAAGCGTCATGGGCGCTGCTCGGAGAACTGTTGCGTTACTCGCTTCCCCTGCTGATATTAGGCGTAGCGGGCATCATGAACCAGACGCTGGACCGAATCATCTTCCCGTACCTGTACGTGGGCGAGGACGCCAACGCGCAGCTGGGCATCTACGGCGCGTGCTTCAAGGTGGCAATGGTGATGATGATGTTCACGCAGGCCTTCCGCTATGCTTACGAGCCGTTCGTGTTCAGCAAACACAAGGACCGCAACTCGGTAGAAGCCTACGCCGACGCGATGAAATACTACATCCTGTTCTCCTATCTGATTCTGCTGATTATGATAGTGTACCTGGATTTGCTGAAGTACCTCATCAATCCTGTTTATTGGGAGGGTCTGTTCATCGTGCCTATCGTGCTGTGGACCTATATCTTCCAGGGCATTTATTTCAACCTGAGTTTCTGGTACAAACTGACGGACCAGACCCGCTGGGGCGCGTATTTCTCGCTAATCGGACTGGCTATCACCTTCACGCTGCAGGTAATCTTCGTGCCGAGACTGGGCTACGTGGCATCGGCTTTCAGCAGCACGGTCTGCTATTTTGTCATCATGCTGCTGTCGTATTTCATCGGGCGCAACAAACTGCGTATCCCGTACGATTTCAAGACCATAGGCGGGTACACGTGCCTCACACTGGGACTGCTGAGTTGCTACTACGGTTTCAGGATGATGCATCTGAACACATGGCTGATGATGCTCATCGGCACGGCACTGCTCGGCATATATGTAATCATTCTCATCAAACGCGATTTCCCGCTTTCGGGACTTCCGGTAATAGGTAAATATTTCAATAAATTGTAAATTGTCAACTAATATGTTCAGCGGTATAGTAGAAAAAATGGCTCAAGTGCTCAAAATCGAGCAAGAGCAGGGAAACAAACATTTCACGCTTCGCAACCCCTTTGACGAGGCGCTCACCATAGATCAGTCTATTGCCCACAACGGCGTGTGTCTGACCGTGGTTAAGTATGACGCGGATACGAAGGAATACGTAGTCACGGCGATGCAGGAGACACTGAACCGCTCCAATCTGGGCGCGGTCCGGGTAGGCGATTTCGTGAATCTGGAGCGCAGCATGCTTCCGGGAGAACGTCTGGACGGACATATCGTGCAGGGACACGTGGACCAGACGGCAGTATGCGTGGACGTGCATGAGACGGAAGGCTCGTGGTACTACCGTTTTCAGTACGACTCGTCCAAAGAGATGATCACTCGCGGCTATTACTGCGTGGACAAAGGGTCCGTCGCCATTAACGGCGTGAGCCTCACGGTCTGCGAGCCCGATGTGCAAGGCGACAAAGGCTATATGTCGGTTTGCATCATCCCCTACACCTACGAGAACACCAATTTCCGATATATCCAACCCGGAACCATCGTCAATCTGGAGTTCGACATCATCGGCAAGTACGTCAGCCGCATGCTTCAACTAACCGGTCAAGGCAAATAATATGTATCAGAAACTTTCCGACCTGATAGGTCACACTCCGATGTTAGAGCTCTCCGGACTGCCGGGGCAACAAGCGCGCCTGGCTGTCAAACTGGAGTGCTTCAATCCCGGTGGTAGCGTGAAGGACCGTATTGCGTTGGCTATGATAGAGGATGCCGAGCAGCACGGAAAACTTCGCGCCGGGGCCACTATCATCGAGCCCACAAGCGGCAACACCGGCGTAGGGCTGGCGTGGGTAGGCGTATCCAAGGGGTACAACGTGATTCTCACCATGCCGGACACGATGTCGGTGGAGCGTCGCAACCTGCTCAAAGCCTATGGCGCGCAGTTGGAACTGACTCCCGGGGCGGAAGGCATGAAAGGTGCTATTGCCCGCGCAGAGCAGCTGCGGAAAGCTATTCCCGGCGCCGTGATTCTCGGGCAGTTCGACAATCCCGCCAACCCCGAGATGCATAAACGCACCACGGGAGAAGAGATCTGGGCGGACACCGAAGGGCAAGTGGCCGTTTTTGTGGCCGGTGTGGGTACCGGAGGCACCATTAGCGGAGTGGCCGCGGCACTGAAAGCGCACAACCCGTCCGTGCAGATTGTGGCCGTAGAGCCTGCGTCTTCGCCCGTTCTGTCCCAAGGACAAGCCGGCAAGCACAAGATACAAGGTATCGGCGCGGGATTTGTACCCTCCACGTACAACCCTTCCCTCGTGGACAGGGTCGTTACGGTTACCGACGACGAGGCCTATTCGGGCAGTCGCGAACTGGCCAAAACGCAAGGATTGCTGGTGGGCATCTCCTCAGGCGCAGCCTATCATGCCGCAGCACAACTGGCCTGCTTGCCCGAGAACAAAGGAAAACTGATTGTTGCACTCTTGCCGGACACCGGCGAACGCTACCTCTCTGTCTTATGAACATCCCCTCCCACTCCGAACTGCAGAAGATCATGCGCCTGATGCGCTCTATCGTCTTCCCCGAGTATTATCCTAACCGGGATTTCTCGGACCAGATACTGCGCGGACTGCTGTATTCGCAGTTGTCAACGGTGATGTGCAAAGCGTGCAACGACGACAACAGTTCCTGCATAGCCCGCACTGCAGACGCTTTTATCGCGGCTCTGCCGGAGTTGAAACGCCTGCTCATGACGGATGTACAGGCTGCGTTGCGGAACGATCCCGCAGTCAAAGACGAGGCGGAAGTGATTCTGTGCTACCCATTCATCACGGCTATGCTTCATCACCGAACTGCCCATTGTCTGATGCAGTTGGGCGTGCCTCTCTTGCCACGCATGCTCAGCGAAATGGCGCATAGCGAGACCGGTATCGACATCCATCCCGCTGCCACTATCGGCGAGTATTTCTGCATCGACCACGGAACAGGTGTGGTCATCGGAGCCACTTCCATCATTGGCAACCATGTCATGCTGTACCAGGGCGTTACGCTTGGTGCACGCAATTTCACCTACGACGCCAACGGACGGCCTATGGACCTGCCGCGGCATCCTATTCTGGAGGACCACGTCACCGTCTATTCCAACACCTCGCTGCTGGGACGTATCACCATCGGCCACGACACCATCATCGGCGGTAACGTCTGGCTGACTCACGATGTGCCGCCTAACTCGCGCATCCTGCAGCAAAAAGCCGTAGAAACACCCTCCTTCACGGACGGAGAGGGAATATAAAACCTCTTCTTACCACCAACCAAGTAAACAACATACATTATTATGGACAAAATAGCATACGCATTAGGCCTCTCAATCGGCCAAAATCTTGCCCACTCGGGCGTAAAAACAATTAATAGCGAAGACTTCGTTGCCGGCATGAAAGACGTGCTGGAAGGACACAAACCGCAAATCACCTTGCAGGAAGCCCAACAGGTCCTTGACAAGTTCTTCAAGGAACTGGAGGCACAAACCGCAGGTGCTGCCAAGGCTGATGGTGAGCGTTTCCTTGCCGAGAACGCCAAGCGTCCCTCTGTCAAAGTGACAGACTCCGGGCTTCAATACGAGGTACTTGAGGCTACACTCGGACAAAAGCCCAAAGCAACCGACCGCGTAAAGGTGCATTATGAAGGCACGTTGCCGGATGGCACGGTTTTTGATAGTAGTTACCGCAGGGGTGAACCTATCACCTTTGCTCTCAACCAGGTGATTGCCGGATGGACTGAAGGTCTGCAACTTATGTCGGTCGGCTCCAAGTACAAACTGTTCATTCCCTACCACCTGGGATATGGCGAGCATGGTGCCGGAGCAAGCATCCCTCCCTACTCTGCCCTTGTGTTCACGGTAGAACTCCTTGGCATTGAATAAATGATCAGATAGTATGCTATTATAAATAGTACAACCAGTGTAGATAGTATAAATAGTACGTTTAGTACTATAACAACTAATTAAAAAAAACTAAAACAGATAAGAATAACAAATGAAAAATCTCTCTCTCTTGGCAATCATTGCAACCGTTGCAATGGTTTCCTGCAGTAACACCTATGAGGGCAAGACAGTGGAACTGACCAACACCAACGACTCGGTCAACTATGCCCTCGGTATTGTTAACGCCAATGGCATCAAAATGCAACAGTTCCGTGGTATCGACTCCACCGAGTACAAAGCCGCAACTACCACGTTCATGGACGGTTTGGTAAAAGGGTACGAAGGCAAGGCAGATGCTGAGCCCAGCGAAATTCAGAGTGTGGCGCAGAACATCGCTTTTGCCGTAAAGGACATGGAGAAATCCGGTTTGGCCCAGAACGCTGCATGGGCACTCAACGAGAAACTGTTCTTCCAAGGTCTGGTAAACGCCATCCACGGCGAGTACTACGATTGGCAGGCGGACAGCGCGAGCATGTTCTTCCGCCAGCAGTACCAGAAGTCTGACAACATGCAAACTACAGACAAAGTAGTGAAAGCCAAGTGCCCCACCAAGCCCGCAGAGGTGACCCTCAAGGACCTTCGCGACTCGGTCAACTATGCTTTCGGTCTGCTGAACGGACAACAGATAGCCATGTACGTTCTCTCTTCCGACACCACCGGAACCGCCAAGGACGAGTTCATCAAAGAGGTCAACAACACCCTCAAGTCCAAACAACAATATCCGCAATTGGCGAAGATTGGCGAGCAAATCGGTACTCAAATCAAGAGTCAGGAAGAAACCGGTCTCATCGGTATTCCCGCCCTCACCACCGACTTCGAACTGATCAAGCAAGGTTTCATCAACGGTTTCCTCGACTACGGTGATTGGGACGCCATGATGGCAAACGCCTATATCCAAGAGGCAGTCAACGAACTGCAGTATGGTCCCGCTAAACGCGAAGGCGAAGCGTTCTTGGAAGAGAAAGCCAACGAGCCGGGTGTAGTGAAAACCGAAAGCGGTCTGCTGTACAAAGTTATCCGCGAGGGCAAAGGTCCCAAACCGACCAAAGAGGACAAAGTCAAGGTGCACTACGAGGGCAGACTGATCAACGACACCATCTTCGATAGCAGTTATCAGCGCAACGAACCGGCTGGGTTCGGCGTAACACAAGTCATCTCCGGTTGGACCGAAGCACTCCAACTGATGCCTGTCGGCTCCGAGTACGAACTGTACATTCCCTACAACCTGGCATACGGCGAGCGTGGTGCAGGTGCCGGTATTCCGCCATTCTCTACCCTTATTTTCAAGGTGGAACTCCTCGGAATTGAGAAGTAACCGGTAGAAAGATGGGAATCATTGCCCGGCAAAGTATCAAGGGCACAATCGTGACCTATCTGGGGGTCTTTGTCGGCTTCCTGACAACTTTCTTCGTGCTGACCCGTTTCCTCACCGCAGAGGAAATCGGGTTGGCGCGAGTGCTAATTGACACGGGCACACTCTTTATCGGACTCGCCCAAATGGGGACCGCCTCTTCGATCATCCGCTTTTTCCCATACTTCAAGGTTCCCCACGACCCTGCATCTTCCTCCCAAACAGACCGGCGGAGGGAGGAGTCTCATTCAGGTTTCTTTTTCTGGACAGTCATCATCCCGTTGTTCGGGTTTGCCGTAGTAGCGTTCTTGTATTGGCTGCTCCATGACCCCATTGCAGACGTGTTCAGCGAGAAATCCTCCCTGTTTGTGAACTATTACTACGCAGTGCTGCCGTTGGCGTTCTTCATGCTCTATCAGACGATATTTGAGACGAACGCCAACGTACTCATGCGCATCGTTTTTCCGCGGGCGGTACGCGAACTGTTCCTGCGGCTTTTCCTGCTTGCTGCCTACCTGCTATACGCATTCCGTGTGGTATCCATGGACGGGTTCATCATCCTGCTTTGCGGGGCCTACGGACTGGCAGCCCTGATGAACATCATCTACCTGTTCGCCTACGGACACATCAGTCTGCGCCCCGACTTCGGATTTATTACGGCGTCCCTCGCACGCGAATATTGTTTTTACACGTTGTTCCAAATCACCGCTGCCATCGCCACCGTGCTGGCACCGTTTATTTCATCTTACTACATCACCGCCACCATGGGGTTGGAGTACACCGGCATTTTTGCCATCGCGACGTATATCGCCACCATGGTTGCCATTCCCAACCGCAGTCTGAACGCCATTGCCAACCCGCAATTGGCGCAGACCATCAAGGACAACGACCGCAACGGATTGAGTACACTGCTCAAACAAATCAGCAACAACTCCATGCTCATCGGGGCGTTCCTGTTCACCGCGATCTGGCTGAACATCGACCTCATTTTTCAGATCCTGCCTAATGGTGCCACCTACGCCGTGGCAAAGTACGTAGTATTGTTCCTCAGCCTGGCGCAACTGACCATCGCCACACTAAACGCCACCATCTCGGTACTGAATTTCTCGCGGTACTATTACCTCTCATTGGTTTATTCATTTGTGCTGACCGTCTCCGCCATCTGGTTCAACAACCTGTTTATTCCCCTGTATGGCATGAATGGTGCCGCCTTGGCGAACTTACTCTCCTACTTGTTGTATTTCTGCCTGATACTCATTACGTTGGCAGCACTAAGCCGGATTCACCCGTTCTGTTTGGGGCACCTGAAGACGCTGGCGATTACCTTGTTGCTACTGATCCTCGGCGCATTCTGTGATTACTGTCTGCCGGACCTAAACGTGTGGGTTGCGTCGTTTATCAAGTCGGCATTGTGGATAACCGCACTACTCGCCGCCTACGCTTGGAATATCTCACCCGAACTGAATAAAACCATCAACGAAAAACTGCACGCATGAGGTATTTTATCTATTTGTCATACAACGGCACCGCCTATCATGGCTGGCAGTACCAACCCAACGCTTCCAGTGTACAGGAACAACTGGAGACGGCGCTCAAGACATTGCTCCGCACGCCCGTGACGCTGACTGCCGCCGGACGTACCGACACAGGAGTCCATGCCCGGATGATGGTGGCGCATTTCGACTACACCGACCCTACAGACTCTGCACGACCCTTCGAGCCTGAGGACCTCGCCTTTCGCCTGAATGGGTTTCTGCCTTCTGACATTGCCATACACCGGATTGTGCCGGTCACGCCCGATGCGCACGCACGCTTCGATGCCCTGTCACGCACCTACGAGTATTGGGTCACGGACATCAAGAACCCCTACACCGAACACCTGATTACCTACACCCGCTTCCATCTGGACTACGACAAAATGAACGAAGCGGCACAAATACTGCTCCGAACCAAGGACTTTGCCTCTTTCTGCAAGGCGCACTCCGACAACAAAACTACTTTGTGCGATGTCCGCCGCGCATTTTGGGAGGAGCGCCCCCTGCCCTTCATGCCGGACTTTTCCTTGCATAGAGCCCCCACAGGAACCAATCCCTTGGCTGTT
>CAMOMF010000009.1 GCA_946619625.1 uncultured Bacteroidales bacterium | reverse complement strand
TCCGCTTATCAGTCTGCCCAAATAATATTACTATCTACACTATCTACCATGCAGATACAGTTTTTAGGTGCAGCCAGGGAAGTGACGGGCAGTAAGCACCTGATCACCACAGACGATGGACTACGTATCCTGTTGGACTGCGGTATGTATCAGGGCAAAGGTCCCGAGACGGACAGCCGCAACCGCGAGTTGGGTTTTCAGCCTTCGGACATAGACTACCTGGTACTCTCGCATGCGCACATCGACCACTCAGGACTGATTCCGTACATCTACCGCGAGGGGTTTCGCGGCAGGGTGTTGTGCACACCGCAGACACGGGACCTGTGCCGGATAATGTTGGCAGACTCGGCGCATATCCAAGAGTCGGATGTGAGGTCGTACAACAAGAAAATGGTGAAACGCAACAAAGCCGAGCGGGTAGAACCGTTGTACCTGCCCGAGGATGCGGAGCGCTGTATGCAGTTGTTTCGCACGGTGCGTTATGACACCGATTTCCGGTTGGACAAACACACCACTCTGCGATTGACGCGGTCGGGACATATGTTAGGTGCAGCCATTGCCAACCTGACCCTCACCAAACGGGATGGCAGCATGGTAAGACTGGCTTTCACCGGCGACTTGGGTCGTCCTTCCGCCCGCCTGATCCGGCATGCCGAGCCGTTCCCGCAGTGCGACTACCTGATTACTGAGTCCACATACGGAGACCGCGAGCACCCTGTCGCTGCGGATGCCGAGGAGGAACTGCTGAAAATAGTGCACGAGACCTGCGTGGAGAAACAAGGCAAACTGATTATTCCCTCTTTTTCCATCGGTCGGACGCAAGAAATCGTGTACTCCCTGAACAACCTGTACAACGCTCACCGTCTGCCCACCCGGGTGCATGTGTATGTTGATTCTCCTTTGGCTGTGAATGCATCGAAGATTTTCTCGGAGAACATCCCCGAATTGAATGAAGACGTACAGCAAACACTCAAGACCGACCCCGACCCGTTTGGTTTTTCCACACTGACCTATGTTCAGTCGGTGGAAGACTCCAAACGACTGAACTACGACCCCAGACCCGCCATCATCATCTCCGCCTCGGGAATGTTGGAGGCAGGACGAGTGAAACACCATGTCGCCAATCATATCGAGGACCCGCGCTGCACGGTGCTGATAGTGGGTTACTGCACGCCCGACTCGCTGGGTGCACGTATCCAACAGCCGGGACTCCGCCAAATTTCCATCTTTGGCGAGGTACACCCCATCCATGCCAAAGTGACCAAGATAGACGGGTTCTCCGGTCACGCCGACAAGAGCGAAATCATCGATTTCTTCCGTTGTCAGGATGCCCGGAAAGTGCGCAAGGTGTTCATTGTTCACGGGGAACCCGAAGCGGCACAATCGCTCCGCGAGAGTCTGCACAACGAAGGCTTCCATGGAGTGGAGATTCCCGTAAGAGGTCAGGTGTTCGATTTGTAGCCATGATGCAATCGCCATACATGTTACCTCCTCACCCCTTGGCACAACAAGCCGCTAAAGAGGTGACTGAGAAAGTGCATGAATATATGCGCGTTCACCCCGAAAGCGAACTTCACCGCCAAGGGAAAATGTTCGGTGTGCTGGTAGTAGAACCGACTGACAGTCACCCACTCAAATACATGGCGGCTTTCTCTGCCCAACTGGACGGCAGTTATTATCACGAAGGGTTTGTGCCGCCCGTGTATGCTCCTGCCTCACTGCCCATTGGCAAAGGACGCGCCGACTCACAGCGTCTGCAACGGCAATACTTCGCAGATTTTCTGTTGACTAACGGACTGGGTGAAACGAAAGCACTGACCGATATTTTCGCAGATGAAAAGCCCATTGTTCCCGCTGAAGAATGGTTCAACGGCACAGACAGACATACCACAGAACGTCTGCACCTGCCACCCTCCGGAGCAGGGGAGTGTTGCGCACCCAAATTGCTGCAATATGCGCTGACACACAACATGCGACCCGCCTGCTTGGCGGAGTTCTGGGTGGGTGCTCCCTCAAGGACCGAAGTGCGACAAGAGGGTTGTTTCTATGCGCCATGCTCAGGACGCTGCGTACCGATTCTAAAACACATGCTGCGAGGCATTGATGTGGCATCCACTCCCGCTGCAAGACAGGCGGAAGAACTATGCAGGCAGATAGCCGTTCTGTTTGAGGATGAGTACCTTATCGTCATCAACAAACCTGCAGGACTATTGTCCGTACCCGGTAAGCAAGACGAACCATCGGTCACATCGTGGCTGAGTGCCCAACGTGACGAGAGACCTGTTCAGGCGGCACATCGCTTGGATCAAGACACCAGCGGACTGTTGGTGCTTGCCAAAACACCCGACGCATACAGACGACTGCAGTCGTGCTTTCAACGGCGGGACATCCTCAAACGCTATGAAGCCATACTTGCTGCAAAAACAGAAAACATTGACCTGCAGCCGGAAGGGACTATCTCGTTACCGTTATTACCCAACCCATATGACCGGCCGCGGCAGATGGTAGATATGGAGCACGGCAAACCTGCCATCACACACTATGTACTCCGCCGACGAATAGCAGACAGCAGGTGGTTTGCCGACCTGTTTCCCCTGACCGGGCGTACTCACCAGTTGCGTGTACATGCCGCCCATCCTTTGGGACTGAACGCGCCCATCGCCGGTGACCGTCTGTATGGCGAGACGACAGGCGAATCAGGCGCAGACAGGTTGATGCTTCATGCGGCGGAGATAGTCTTCCCACACCCTGCCGACGGACGGGAGATGCACTTCTGCCTGCCATCCCCTTTTGCATAGCAAACCTTTTCGCAAACACAAAAAGTGCCATTCGCACAAAAAAAGCAGTTAAAAAACGACGAAAAACGCATTTTTACCCCCAAAGACTTGCATATGTCAAAAAATAGTTGTAACTTTGCAGTCCCAAATTATGGCCACCCCTGTAGCAGGGGTACAGCGAAAAGCAAAATATAAAACACAGACATATGAAATTCAACGTATCCAGTACAGCTCTTTTTGCGCAGCTCCAATCGGTGAGCCGCGTCATTGCGTCGAAAAACAATAAACTGCCCATCTTGGACAATATCTTGTTTGACTTGGAAGGACAGACGCTGACCCTATCCGCCTCGGACGAAGAGACCGCCATTCGCACATCTATGGATGTAGAGAACGCCGAGGGTGCGGGCAAGGTGGCTTTTGACGCCAAACTGCTGTTGGGCACTCTGCGCGAGTTCCCGGAGCAACCGCTCACTTTCAGCATCGATGAGCAGAATTTCGGACTGAACATCACCTCCGCCAATGGTACTTATTCATTCATCGGCGTCAATGGTAACGAGTTTCCCGAAATGCCGGAGATTGCAGGCGAGAGCAACCATTTTGAGATTGCAGAGAACACGCTGCTCAATGCCATCAATAAGACCCTCTTCTGCGCTGCAGACGACGAGTTGCGCCAAGTGATGAACGGTCTGTTCTTTGACCTTACACCCGAGCAGTTCACCCTGGTCGCCACCGATGCACACCGCTTGGTTCGCTACACGAACATGACGGCGCACACCGATGCCCCCGCCAGTTTCATCCTGCCCAAGAAACCCGCTTTGCTGCTGAAGAACGTGCTCAGCAAAGACGATGTGATGACGGAGGTGGTTTTCGGAGCCAAAAACGCCCGATTCACTTTTGGCAATACGACCATCGTTTGCCGACTGATTGACGGACGTTATCCCAACTACAACGGAGTCATCCCGCAGAACAACCAGAACAAAGTGATTATTGACCGCCAGATGCTCATCAATGCATGCAAACGCGTGGCTGTGTTTGCACATACCGGCACCTCGCTGCTGAAACTGACCTTGTCCTCCAACAGCCTGAACATCTCGGCACAGGACATCTCGTTCTACACCTCGGCGGAAGAGACCCTCAGCTGCAGTTACGAAGGTGTACCTATGAGTATCGGTTTCAAGGCACCGTTCCTGATAGAGTTGCTCAACAACATCGACTCCACCGAGGTGATGATTGAGTTGGCAGACCCTGCTCGCGCCGGACTGATTCTGCCGATGGAGAACGCCGAGAACGAGAACCTGCTGATGTTGCTCATGCCGCTGTTGTTGCAAGACTAACCCACGGCCCCTCCACAAACCTGAGATATGAGACTACAACTCACCCGCCCGCTCGTCTTCTTCGACTTGGAGACGACGGGCGTTAACGTGGCAACGGACCGCATCGTGGAAATCTCGCTGGTCAAACAATATACCAACGGCAACACCGAGAGCCTCACACGGCGCGTCAATCCACAGATTCCCATCCCCGCCGAAGCTACCGCTGTACACCATATCACCAACGAAGATGTGGCAGACATGCCTGCTTTCAGCCAATTGGCACCCGAAATACTGGCTTTTATCGAGAACTGCGACTTGGCTGGATACAACAGCAATCACTTCGATGTGCCCATGCTGCAAGAGGAACTGCTGAGAGCTGGTGTTGATGTGGACCTGCGCAAGGAGCACCATTTTGTGGATGCTTTCGTCATTTTCCAGAAACATACGCCACGCAACCTCACCGCCGCCTACAAACATTACTGCGGCAAAGACCTGGAGGGGGCACACGGCGCCAACGCCGACACCGAGGCAACCCGGGAGGTGCTGTTGGCACAATTGGAACAACACGCCGATGTACCCGTCACCGTTGAGGCATTGGAGGAATATACCACCATGCAGAAAACAGCCGACCTGGCAGGACGAATCGGGTACGACGCTGCCGGACGCGAGATTTTCCTCTTCGGCAAACACCGCGGCAAGACGCTGGCAGAGGTGTTCAGCCGCGAACCGAGTTATAACAGTTGGATTCAGGAAGGCGACTTCCCCCTCTACACCAAACGCATTTGCAGGCAAGTCATGGAAAATGTTCGGATGGATAACAAGTTAAAACGCCTGCAAGACAAGTTTCCTTCCCACCAAAACCAATCCAGAAAAGACGCACGTCCGTGGAATGCCAACCCCGGAGAGTTGCAGTTCTAAACAGATGAATCGGAGTTTAACCATATTAGGCTGTGGCAGTGCCATCCCGACGGTCAAGAACAACCCGTCCGGACAAATCTTGCAGTTGGGCGAGAAGCTGTTTCTCATCGACTGCGGTGAGGGCGTACAAATCACCTTGCGCCGGATGATGCTCCACACCTCCAGACTATATTCCGTCTTCATCTCTCACCTGCACGGCGACCACTGTTTCGGTTTGTTGGGACTGATTTCCACTTGGTCAATGATGAACAGGACGCAAGACCTGCACATCTATGCCCACAAGGACTTGGAACGTCTCATGCGGCCCCTACTCGACTACCACTGCTCCGACTGCCCTTTCCAAATCATTTTTCACCCCATCGACCCGCGAAAAAGGGACGTCATCTTCCGCGACAGGACAGTACAAGTCACTACCATCCCCCTGCGACATAGTGTCCCCACATGCGGATTCCTCTTCGAGGAAATACAGAAAGAGCCGCACATCGTGAAGGAGAAAATCGAGCAATACAACATTCCTTTCTCTGCCATTCCCGCCATCAAAGCGGGCGGGGATTGGGTCACCCTTGACGGGCACACTGTCCCCAACTCCGAACTGACTCTGTCCCCCGAGAAACCCTTCCGTTACGCTTACTGTTCCGACACAGGCTACAAGCCTGCCATCGTGCCACAGATACAAGGGGTGGATGTGCTTTTCCACGAATCGACCTACTTGAACGAGCATGCCGATGCTGCCCGGCGTTTTCAACACTCTACGGCGGAGCAAGCTGCAAAAATAGCAGCCAAAGCCGGAGTAGGCAAGTTAATCATCGGACATTTTTCCGCTCGGGTGACAGACCTAAGTCTTTTCCTTACTGAGGCCAAAGCCGTCTTCCCGAACGTTGAATTGGCGGAGGACCGCAAGGTGTTTGATTTCAGCTAAATACAGCCTATGAAACAGACGATTGAATACGTGTGTCAAAGTTGCGGAGCACGCGCGCCCAAACAGTTGGGACGCTGTCCTGTCTGCGGCGAGTGGGGCACATATCGCGAGGAGGTCAGCGAACATATTGCCGGCAGCAAGGTTCTTCGTTCTACCGGTGACAACACTCCCAGACGACTGCACGAAGTGGACACACAAGAGGATGTCCGTATAGACATGCACAACGGCGAGTTCAATCGTGTGCTGGGCGGCGGACTGGTCCCCGGCAGTCTCGTATTGTTGGGCGGAGAACCCGGCATCGGCAAGTCCACGCTGGCGCTGCAAGTGCTCATGCAGTTGGGCGACAAACAGACACTTTATGCTTCAGGGGAAGAGTCCGTCAGCCAACTGAAGATGCGCGCCGAGCGGCTGGCGGGAAAACCCGAAAACCTGTACATCGTCAGCGAGACGTCCCTCGAACGTATCTTGCAGCACGTGAGTGACCTCAAACCCGAAGTGGTCGTTATCGACTCCATACAAACCATTGGTACAGAAACGGTTGAATCGTCTATCGGCAGTCTTAGTCAGGTGCGAGAATGCGCCGCCATGCTGCTCAAGTACGCCAAGGAAAACAACGTGCCCTTCCTCATCGTCGGGCATATCACCAAAGAAGGGGCACTGGCGGGACCTAAGGTCTTGGAACATATCGTGGACACCGTACTGCAGTTTGAGGGCGACCAGCACCACATGTACCGCATTCTCCGGGCCCAGAAAAACCGCTTTGGCAGCACCTCCGAACTGGGCATTTACGAGATGCAGCACGATGGATTGCGCGAGGTCACCAATCCCTCCGAGCTGCTGCTTTCCAGCAACCACGAAGGACTCTCC
>CAMOMF010000008.1 GCA_946619625.1 uncultured Bacteroidales bacterium | reverse complement strand
GCGTGACTGATTGCCTCGCGTGTCTGTGGCATGACGCCATCGTCCGCCGCCACGATGATGATGGCGATATCCGTCACCTGTGCACCGCGGGCACGCATGGCGGTGAAAGCCTCGTGACCCGGCGTGTCGAGGAACGTAATATGTTGTCCGGACTTAAGCGTTACGTTGTATGCACCAATATGTTGGGTAATACCGCCCGCCTAACCGGCACTGACGTTGGTGTTGCGGATATGGTCGAGCAACGAGGTCTTACCATGATCCACGTGCCCCATAACCGTTACGATTGGTGCGCGGGGCACTATATCCTCATCAGAATATTCGCCCTCGTCCTCACGAATCTCCGCCACCACCTTGGCGCTGACATACTCGGTTTGGAACCCGAACTCTTCAGCAACGATATTGATTGTCTCGGCATCCAGACGCTGGTTGATGCTAACCATCATTCCCAACGACATACAGGTTCCAATAATCTTGGTAACCGGCACATTCATCATTACCGCCAAGTCGTTGGCTGTAACAAACTCGGTCAGTTTCAGTACTTTCGATTGTGCAGCTTCTTGCTGTAATTCCTGCTCGTGACGCTCGCGCACCTGTTCACGTTTGTCCTTACGGTACTTGGATGCGTTGGTTTTGCCCTTTCCGCTTTGCAGGCGGTTCAGGGTGTCCTTGATCTGACGTTGTACTTCTTCATCGTCAATCTCGACGCGAACAGACTTTTTCTGCGATTTGGACTTGCCTTTCTGGTTCTTAACATCGTTGATGTCCACCTTACCCTGCTTGATGCGCTCACGTTTGCGCTTTTCGCCCTCTACTTTACCACCGTTAGCCTGACGGTTCTGAGCCGCCTCTTTCTTACGCTCTTCGCGCTCTTTCTGCTTTTGTTCTTTGGTCTTGGACTTGGGATGGGTGTTTTGGTTGAGTGAGTCGAGGTCGATTTTGCCCACAACAACAGGTACTTTCTTCAGTTTGGGTGTACCCAGGGTAAACACCTCGGGTTCTTTGGGCTTGTCAGCAGACTTGTCAGCGGGTTTGTCGACAGGTTTGTCGGCTTTCTTTTCGGGCGCAGTTGCTACTTTTGCCTTGGCATCAGCCGCCTCTTTCGCCTCTTTGGCAGCTTTGGCAGCTTTGGCAGCTTTGGCTTGTTGTGCTTTTTGCTCTTCAGCGGCTTTCTTGGCCTCTGATGCCACACGCGCCGCTTCCTCTGCCGCCGCTTTTTCTGCCGCTTTCGCCTCGGCTTGTTTCTTTTCTTCCGCAGCCCTTTTGGCCTCGGCGGCTGCTCGAGCAGCTTCCTCTGCGGCTTTTTTGGCTGCGGCTGCCTCCTCAGCGGCACGGGCAGCCTCTTCCGCCGCCTTGGCTGCTTCTACAGCTTTAGCCTCTGCCGCCTTCTTATCAGCGTCCAAGTCAATCTTACCGATTATTTTTGGCTTTTGTACAGGATGAAGAAGTTCGGGTTCCCCCTCTTGCTCTACAGACAACCCCTTGGGGATTTCACGTTCCTGCCGCTCCTGTGCCTGTTTTTCAGCCTCCAGACGAAGAGCCATATCCTTGTTGAACTCTTTTGCCAACAAGAGGTACAAATCATCGTCTATGCGGGTGTTAGGGTCCGTCGCTATTTCATGGCCGCGCTTGGCTGCAAACTCAACAGCGGTGGACATGCCGATGTTCAGTTCCTTACATGCTTTGATTAATTTGATTGCCATTATGTTTAGTCGGTTTTGTTGTTACTACTAAATGTTTACACTACTGTCATGCCTTGCACAACAGAGAAAGGGAACGAATTATTCCTCTTCTTTTTCGGGCTCTGCCTCCTGTGCCTCAGACTCGGGCTCTTCTTTCGGTGCGATTCCAAAATCTTCGCCTTCAAACTCGGATGCCAAAATGCGGCGCACATCGTCGATGGTCTCGTCCTCAAGGTCAGTGCGGTCTGCCAATTCTTTAGGCGAAACGGCAAGAACAGCCTTGGCGGTGTCTAAACCAACTGCTTTCAGTTGGTCAATAACCCACTGATCGATTTCATCGTTGAACTCGTCCAGATAGATATCCTCAACATCCTCTGCTTCCATTTCGCGGAAGACATCAATCTGGTAACCTGTCAGCATGCATGCCAACTTGATGTTGAAACCACCCTTACCAATGGCAAGGCTGACCTCCTCCGGCTTCAGATATACATTGACTTGCTTCTCCTCTTCGTTGATTTCCATGGAAGAAATGTGTGCAGGGGCCAATGCGCGCTGAATATATAGGTTGGTGTTGGTAGTAAAGTTGATTACATCAATATTCTCGTTACGCAACTCACGAACGATGCCATGGATACGCGAGCCCTTGACACCTACGCAGGCGCCTACGGGGTCTATACGGTCGTCAAAACTCTGCACCGCCACTTTGGCGCGCTCACCCGGAATTCGGGCGATATTCTTGATTGCAATCAGTCCGTCGTGTACCTCCGGAATTTCCTGTTCGAACAGACGCTGCAGGAAAAGAGGCGATGTACGGGAAAGAATGATTTTGGGATTCTGGTTCTTGTTGTCCACCTGTACTACTACACCGCGAACCGTGTCTCCTTTGCGGTAGAAATCCGTGGGTATTTGGTTTTGTTTGGGCAGGTACAACTCGTTGCCATCTTCATCCAAAAGCAACATCTCGCGTTTCCAGACCTGATACAACTCACCACTTACAACATGTCCCAGCATATCCGAGTATCGGATATACAGGTTCTCTTTCTGCAACTCCAGGATTTTGGAAGCAAGCGTCTGTCGCAGGTTCAGGATCATACGACGGCCGAACTGAGTAAAGTCCACCTTGTCTGTAATGTCCTCACCCACCTCGCACTCGCTGTCTATCTGGCGTGCGTCAGAGAAACTGATTTCTGCTTCGGGGTTCTCCACTTCTCCGTCCTCTACAATCACGCGGTTGCGATAGATTTCCAAATCGCCCTTGTCGGGGTTGATGATGACGTCGTAGTTCTCGTCCGTTCCGTACATTTTGGCAATCACATTGCGGAATGAGTCTTCCAGCACGTTGATTAAAGTCTGCCGGTCAATGTTCTTCAGATCTTTGAACTCAGAAAAAATGTCAATCAGATTAACTGATTCAGGTTGTTTTTTAGTTGCCATTTGTATATTGTTTTATTATTATTCACACTTTTAGATCGTACTTGCAGTACTTAACATCGTTGTATGCAAAGTCGAGGGTTTGGATTTGTTTTTCCTTCTTCCGCTTGCCCTCCACCTGCACGAACACTTCCACATCCGCCTGAAAATGGTCGTCCTCTACATTCACCAGCATGCCGTGGAGTTTGCGGCCATCCTTAGTGAGTATTTCCACCTCGTGCCCCACATGTTTCTCGTACTGCATTTTGGTGCGGAACGGGTCGGTAATACTCACCGAGCCCACCTCGAGGTCAAAGTCCTCCCCCTCGCGGTCCAGTTGTTCCTGCAAGTGACGACTGAGAGCAGCACAGAAATCCAAATCGACCCCTTTGTAAGAGTCCAGTTCCACCAAGATACTATTGTCCGATGTTACAGACAGGTTGATTAGTTGCACGTCGCTTCCGTTGAGGTAAGAGGCGACTATTTCTTCTATGTGTTTGCGTTCAATCATATTACTGTATTTAACGAGAGAAGGAAGCCGTCAGGCCTCCTCCTCTGAGAATCGAGTGCAAAGTTACAACAAATTTTTGACATATGCAAATATTTGGTACTTTTTTTTGCATAAATCTATATTTTCCCGCACTTTTCAGTCCATATTCGCAATTTTTCAGCGTGCAAACTGCATATATGCAGCAGAATAGTCGTCCGTAATATCCGACAAGTGGTAGCGTTCGGATTGTTGCAAAACAAAGCCCAGGATTGCACCGTTTTGTTGAATGGTGCGCTGTACACCCGCCCGTTGGTTCTTGCTGAGGGCAGCCCCCCATGTGACGTATTCGGAGCAGGATTTGGCAACCTGACGCAGAATAGCGGCACCTTTTTCGGTTTCGCCACACTCCAGGTAGTAGCAAGCCATCGTAGCGGAGGTGTAGTCATACGGGATATTGTATCCGGGCAACTCCTGCTCCGCCTTGTCCAGCACCGCTACAGCACGTCTGGTGTCACCTTGGTTAAGCAGGGCCTCTGCCAGTTCGGCAAACATCATGCGGTGCGTGCGGCACATGCGCATCAAGTTCTCATCGATGTAGATTCCTTCCTGAGACATGTTGCCATAAGCGAACTTGTTCATCATGTTGTCGTACATTTTCTCTACATTCACACGCGGACGGCCTGTACGGTCGTAATCGTTGGTGCGAACAGGAGTTATCTGGTACGCCAATCCGACGTTCTCCATGTACGGTTCCATGCCTTGGTTATAGCCCGGGCCTATAGTAGCGGCAAAGTAAATCGGGCGCTGCCATTTAGCTTGGGAAACGAGTTCCAATACCATCATGTCGCTCTTGGTGAGACGGCGTCCCAACTTGATATCCACACGGTCTGCCAATTGCGTAGAGTCGTAACGTCCTGCGAAAACGCTTCCGGGACCCAGTGCCTCTTCCTTATTGACAGGAATATACAGTTTGTCACTGGGGAGGAAATTCTCGCCCTCACGCTTGGTGCGCGGGTCATCACTCTTGACAAAGTCGAAGGCTGTTTGTACATCCACAGGCGAGCCTACACGGTTATCCACCCAAACCACCTCGTTCTTGCCGGACATGTAGTCCTTCAGTTCCCACGAAATCGGCAAAGCAGGAGAGTCGGAGTAGGGGCGCTTCATCTGACTGATGTACCAGTCGGTCTGCAGGTAACTGAGGTTGCACACACGCAGGTCGGTTCCCACTTCCTCCACTTCCTGGTTGTACCACAAGGGGAAAGTGTCGTTATCGCCGTTAGAGAAGATAATGCCGTGCTTCTCGCAACTCTTCAGGTAGTTGGCACCGAAATCACGTGCCGAGTAGCGCCCCGAGCGGTCATGGTCATCCCAGTTCTGTTCCGCCATCAAGGCAGGCACACCCAACGAGAGAACGACCACAGCGCATGCAATACATGACTTGGCAGCCTGATTGTCGGTCTTGAGGAGTCCTGTTATCCAATCCGCCAAGCCCAGCACACCGAGGCCAATCCAAATGCAATAGGCGTAGAAGGAGCCGGCATACGCATAGTCACGTTCACGCGGTTGCAAGGGCGTTTGGTTCAGGTAAACAACAATGGCCAGACCTGTCAAGAGGAACAGCAACGCCGTCAGGGTGAAGTTCTCGAAGCCCTTCTTGCGCTTGGACAGTTGGTAGAATATGCCCACCAACCCCAACAACAAGGGCAGGAAATAATACACATTGTGCGCCTTGTTCTCTTTCAGTTCGGTCGGAAGCAAGTCCTGATTTCCGAGACGTGCCTCATCAATGAAAGGAATACCGCAAATCCAGTTCCCCTTCTCTATCGAGCCGCTGGCATTCTGCAGGTCGTTCTGCCGTCCGGCAAAGTTCCACATGAAGTAGCGCCAATACATCCAGTGCACCTGATAGGTGAAGAAGAAACGCAAGTTCTCGCCAAAAGTGGGACAATAATCGGTTTTCTGCTGTCCGCAATAAGAGTAGCGCACTTTCTTTCCCTTGACGTTTGCCCACGCCTTGTACTGCTGGACATGCGAGTCCTGACCTGAGTGCATGCGCGGGAAGAACATCTTGAACTCGTCCATGTATTCATAGGAACTCTTGTAGCCGGTTATCATGTACTCGTCCCGCTCGTCCGCAGAGGACTTGGGTTTGGGTGCATACTGTGGCTTGCCTTGTTTCTCGATGGGCACACACATGTTGCCCTTGATCTCAAGTTTCACGGGCGCGTTGTACACCTGTCCGAAAAGCAGAGGCGTGTCGCCGTACTGCTCGCGGTTCAGGTAGTACTTCAGCGAGAAAACATTGTCCGGCGAGTTCTGGTCCATAGGTGTATCCGCTGCCGAGCGTATTACGATAGCCGCGTAACTGGAATAACCAATCATCAGCACGGCAATCATCACCGCAGCGGTATTCAGTACGCGCATGGATATTTCGTCTTTCTTCCAAACGAGGAGTCCTACCAGTGCAGCGACAATCAACAGTCCGATGAAAGCACTCTCCTTGAGGAACGGCACACCGGAGAGGGTAACCGCCAGCACAAATGCCACAATGGTGCGGGTGCTGAGCGTCTCGCTGCGGTTTGTTTCCACAATCGTCCAGACCAATGCGGCAGCAGCAAGTATCAGATAAACAAACAAGCCTGTATTGAACGGCAAATGCAATGTATTCACAAAGAACAACTCGAACCAACCTCCCAATGTAGGCACGCCGGGAATCATTCCATACAATATTGCCGCAAGGATAAGAACGCTGGCAATCAGTGCCGTGAACACGCCTTTCCACGAGAACTCGTACTTGTGAAAATAATATACCAGTACGATGGCAGGAATGGTCAGCAAGTTCAGCAAGTGAACACCAATAGACAATCCCATCAAGTAGGCGATCAGTATCAACCAGCGGTCACTGCCCGCTTCTTCTGCATGCTCGTCCCACTTCAGGATTGCCCAGAACACCACTGCGGTGAACAGACTGGACGATGCGTACACCTCGCCTTCCACTGCCGAAAACCAGAATGTATCACTGAACGTATATGCCAACGCACCCACTGCACCTGCACCCATCAACCCTATCAGTTGGTATGGAGATTTATCGCTACCTGATGAGGACAGCCCCGAACCAACTATTAACTTCCTGCCCAACGCAGTAATGGTCCAGAACAGGAACAGAATAGTGAATGCCGACGCCAACGCCGACAATGCATTTACGCACATTGCCACATGGCTTACATCACTGGCAAACAAACTGGCGAAATGACCCAAAAGCATGAAGAATGGCGCTCCGGGCGGGTGACCCACGTCCAATTTCCATGCAGAACTGATGAACTCACCGCAGTCCCAAAAACTGGCAGTAGGCTCAATGGTCATCAAATACGTAACTGCAGCAATGGCAAAAACCACCCATCCGCACAACGTATTCCATAACTTAAAATTCTTCATTATCAAACTTATATTTATACTTTTCCGTTACTACACAATTATGCATAATACAAAATCGGGTGCAAAGGTACAACTTTTTTCTGACATATGCAAGAAAAAAGAAGAAAAAAAGCATCCTTACTGTGATTTTCAGCCAAAAGAGTGGCACGAAATGAGAGAGACAAGACAGCACGACAGCTGGAAAAGCATACCAGCAGGACAGCAGGAAAAGCATACCAGCAGGAAAAACATGCCGGCAAGACTGGCAGCGTAGCTGC
>CAMOMF010000007.1 GCA_946619625.1 uncultured Bacteroidales bacterium | reverse complement strand
GTTAGGTTAATCGCGCTTGCCATCATTCGTCCACTCCTTTGCGTTCACCGTCTGCGCAGTAGAAATCCGGGTCAGAAGAAGCCAAGCCGTGTCCTCTGTCTGTGCAAGCCCACAGTTTTTCGCTCCACCACTTGCAATCCATGCACCGCACCACAGGCATAGCGTCCACGGTGGGTTGTTTTTCTAACCACGATCTTGCCGTGATGTGAAAAGCATAGTCACCCTCATACGCAAGCCTTGTATGCTCCTCATATAGTGCGTCCGCATCAATCAGCCGCATCGTCAGCACCTCCGTCCATTCGATTAAGAAATTCTTGCTCCATTTGGTGAAGCATATTGTTGACCGTGTAGATTATACCGCCGCGTCCGCAGGGGTCGATCATTGTGTAACAGATTGTCAGCGGTGGCTCCAGTTGGTGCTTTTCCCCAGTTTTCGGATCTACCATCTCATGCCGGAGTATCAGCGTGTAGCGTTCTCCAATCATTTGTCTGCGCCTCCGTCCACTTTGGCCCCGCAGTTGGGGCAGTAGCGCATGACGTATTCGTGATGTGTTTCCTCGCCATCGTCCATGTCACGCTCCACCCTATACCACCCTTGCAATTCAATTCCGCACTTGGAACACACAAACTGGTCAACTGCGTCATAATCTTCACCGATGTTCTCGCCATGCCGCACCTCCAACACATCGGCGGCGGGGACATCTTTTAACGCACTAATGGCTCTTTTTTTCATGGAATCCATGCCGCGCCACTCGTCCTTGCTTACGCAGACAGACATGGATGACACAATGGACGCAACAAAGTCAATCGCCGCATCTCGTTCAATGTATTCTTTCATCATTTCACCGCCTTTACCGCTTCTACGATGTAATCCACGGCCTCCTTCAGTTTGTCCACCGACCATGCGGCGTTCTCCGGCGTTGCCAGCCTTGCAATCTGCATCTCGATAAGCGTATTGCGGGATGGAATAAATATGGCGGCGGTCCCTGTTACAGCAGCCAGCACAGAAAGCATGGTCAGAATTTTCAGCATACGGATGTCATCCTCGTCACCGTCCCAATCCAACAGCAGAAAGAGCCACATGACGATACAGGGCACCAGCAGGCATACGAATACCACGAACATCACGATTTTTACCGTTTCTGTGACAGAGAGCCAGTAAAACCAGCTCGGATTGATGATGTAATCTGTCATGTTCATACCTCCTTCTGTGGGTACGGCAGGGGCATCCATGCTACCACACGCCCCTGTTCCTTCTCGTCCCATCTGTCCACGTCATAGGCACAGTAGCAATACCACCAATCATCTTCTGCTCGTTCGCCCGTCACCATCTTGCCTTCATCGTTGCAGAGAAGTACGCGCACATGGTCGTCCGGCAGTTTCTCCTCCACGCTGATCCAGTTTGGCGCTGCGTTCTTATAATCACAGGCCATTTGATACCACTCTTGCGCACATCCCTCATAGTGGTCTGCGATTGCTTGCAGTTCCACGACCTTTTCCTCAAGGCGCTTGTTTTTTGCCAACAATTCTTTAATAGATTCTGCGGCATCATCCATCATGTTTTTGAGATAATCGCGGGAGAAATGATATACAAACTGCGGATCACGCAGTTCTCGGATCGTCTGCTCCAAATCATGCATCAGTTATGCCCTCCTGTTCCATGCGGCAATAAAGGCCGCCACAATCTCTTCATTCGTCATGTCGCGCTCGTCCTCCTCCAGCCAGCAGAAGAAGCAATCATCCTCGTGCCAGCCGAAGATGTCGCCGGTCTCCCGGTTAAGGTTCATCGGTGCGCCGCAGAAGGGGCAGCACTTGAGTTCGTAGTAGTCCATACGCGCCCCACTCCCTACTTGATCGTCAGCGTGTCTACGCTTTCAATATAGTTGCAGTTGCCGCCATACTGGTTCACGACTACGTTCGCGTTCCGCATGGGCGGTTGCATACCGATGATGCAGTAACCGGGCATCAGGCCGTATTCCTCCGCATTACGCAGCACATAGGTCACTACGCGCTCGACAGCATGACCCGTATACCCCTCAATCGCGTTCCACTCACGCAGAACCAGCACATCGCCTACCTGAATATTGTCCTCGTCCTTCCGCAGTTCAAAGGTCTTGCGCTTCGACCGCACAGCCTCAAAGAACTCCGGGAGGATTTTTTTATCTACCTCTCTTGCCATAGGCGTTATCGCACATCCTTTCATATTCCAAGGTATTCTTTTCCCGTCCCTTTGCAGGCAACACATGTGTTGCACTCCTCCGGGATGCCACAATCAAAAACGCCCGTTCCGCCGCACTCAAGACAATCAATCTCAAAGGCAACGTCGGAAATGATCCGCGCCCTACGCTTTACCACCGTCGTGCGCCAAAACCCACAGTAGACGTTTATCTCCTCCGGCTTATCCACGCGCAACATTGGCACCACCATTCAGCCAGTTTACGAGGTTGTGCTTGCTGCCGTACTCCATCTGCATACGATGCGTACAGTACGATACCGCCTGCACAATGGAAGCCTCCGTTACCGGCGTCCGTATCCACGCATAAGCGGAGCAGACCTCCACGCCATCATGGACGATCCGGCCCACTACCTTCCGCACGTCCGGCTGAATGTCAACCTCTACGTTCCAATCGCCCAGCAGAGCGATCCATACCTTGTCGCTTGCCTTCTCTTTCACCACGGGCTTGTCCTCCCTGACCTTGATCCCGAAGCTCAATTCCAGGTTCCGCGCTCCTGCCGTACCAATGCTCCCGCTATACAGCACGTTGCTCAAGTAGTTCTGACAGTAGCCCATGTCCCGGCTCATCGTGGTATATCCACCACCATGCTCCTCAATGTACGCATCCAGATCGTCACGCAGGGCATTTACATCAATGTTGATTTTCGCCATCTCTTGATTACCTTACCTTTCTTTGAAAAATCTAACGCCACTTATTTCACACACGAATTCCTGACTTTCGTGCCATGCACTCTCACAGTAGCGCGGCGCATAGAAAAGCGTCGCACTACCAACAGGCTCGTAAACGTACCCACACTCAAAGATCATGCGGTACGCTTCCTCCGCTTCTTCACTCCACCAACCAAGCGAGTATGTGTAGCGATATAGCCACATGACCTCCTCCGGACTATACGCCCAGCCATACCCGTCACAGGCGTTCCATAAGCATTGAGTTACCGCCAAGCATAACTCCCGGTCATTCCCAGCCTCCGCCGTCAGGACACACAGCACATACGCCCGCTCATCCCATTCCTGCGTAGCCTCTGCATCTTCTACCGTATCTTCTGTCACTACCGGCGCTATGATCTCCGCCTC
>CAMOMF010000006.1 GCA_946619625.1 uncultured Bacteroidales bacterium | reverse complement strand
CCCTGCTGACCGACTTTGTCTATTTCTGGAAGATTGGTTTCAACTTGATTTTCCGGCATGCCCGCAGTCATTAACGAATGGACTTTGCTTCGCACGGTCGAAGTGGCTATCAAATACTCAACCATTACGCAGAAACATATATGAAAAAACTGTCCAACATACTTTTCGCGCTCCTTTTGACTGGAATGCTTGGCGCGCAGAATATTCCCGAGAGTATGGACTACACCATGCTGTACGATTTTCTGGATGAACTGGCTACCGATGGTGTCATCCATATCAACAGTGCCATTCAGCCATATAGTCGCAACACGATTGCAGCACTGCTGCGTGAAGCACAACAGAAAGACTCGCTACTGAACCAGCGCCAAAAGGACGATTTGCTGTTCTACATGCAGGATTTTGCCCTCGAACTGGACACCATTCCCGACTACCGTCTTTATGGACATGACAACAGGGCGCAGTGGACCGACAAGCGGACGTTTAACCTCTCATTGGTCGAACCGGCTTTTCACTACAAGACCGATAACAACAAGTTCAAGATGATGATCAAACCCATACTGGGAATGGATATCTATGCATCAAAAAAAGGAATAATAACCAAGCGTTGGTATGGTGCAGAAGTACAGATGGACATTGTGGGGCATGTCAGCATTTGGGGCTCTCTGCGTGACAAGTCGTGGAAAGGTACAGGATTGCTCAATAAGGACTATTTCCCGGACCAATATGCACAAATAGACGGCTCCAAAATAACTAAAGGTCAATACTTGAACAACCTGCAGGGCGTTCAGTACAAGGAGGCGAACTATGGCGGCGATTTTTCGGACTCACGGGGTGGAATCAGTCTCTATGATTGGTGGGGCAGTATCAGTGTGCAGCGCGAGAACATCCGCTGGGGAGATGCGTACCATGCCTCCAACATCATTTCCAACCACTCGCCTGCTTTTCCCATGATTACGCTCAACCTGAAGCCGTGTCGATGGTTTGAGTTCAACTATTTCCATGCTTGGCTCGTGAGCAATGTCTTGGATTCTACATATTTCTATCAAGAACGATATACCGAGGGGGAGACGCGTCTTCATTACCGTCCCGCCAACAAGTTCATGGCTGCGAATATGTTTACATTCAGCCCGATTCGCCAACTGTCTTTCTCTTTCGGTAATTCCATCGTCTATTCCGAGCGCAACGTACAGGCGGCGTATTTTATCCCGATTGCATTCTACAAGTCACTTGACCACCTTCTTACAAAAGGCTTGGGAACGGAGAATCAAAACTCGCAGATGTTCTTTACCATCTCTACCCGCAACCTCAAACACCTGCATGTATATGCCTCCGTCTTTGTGGATGAGTTTCAGTTCGCACGACTGAAGAAATCCAATCCGGAGCACAACCTTGTTTCCTACTTGGTAGGTTTTAACTGGAGTGGATGGCCTGTACGTGGTCTCAGTCTGAAAGGAGAGTTTATGCGCGCCAACAGCCTGACATACGACCACTCCATTCCTACGCTCACTTACGCCTCCAATTCCTACACCTTGGGACATTACATGGGTGCCAATGCCCAGTCTGTCTTCGCAGAACTGCAGTACAAGCCCGTGCGTGGACTGGCGCTCAAACTGAACTACACATGCGACACCAAGTTCAATGCGTACGATTATGTTCGCGGCATCAATTCTCAGATTATAGCCTACAAACCTTTTGACGAGCGGATTTGGCAAAACGATGTGGTAGGCTTTAATGCTACATACGAGATTTTCAATAACTGCTACGCTGTCATCGATTTCCAGTTCAATCATGCCCGCGCTTTTGCTCCTTCATCGGCGCGAAAAGCAGGCGAAGACCGAGGCTGGAATGCCGATGGCACCTCTCGCGAACTTTCCGGCGACGATTTGGCTGCATATTATCTGAATAAATATACACTGCTGTATTTTCAGGGAAAGAACTTCACCTTCATGTGCGTGTTGATTATCAGTTTTTGAGGTTACTCTCTATGCTGAAAGTGCAGTCTGTGTGGATTTTCGTGAAGAGCAACATGCTCTTCTTTGCCATGATGGTAGGAATCGTTGTGGGCGTATTGGAAAAGTACGGTCTGTGGCTGTGGCATGCGCCTGAGTGGGTCATCCCGGTGCTGCTCTTTTCCATGCTGTTTTTCTCTTTCTGCAAGGTCAATCCTTTGGAGTTAAGAATATACAAGTGGCATATAGTATTGATGTGTTTTCAGATTGTAGGCAGCCTGCTGTTGTACTTCTGTTTACGACCCTTTTCTTCTGTCCTGGCGCAGGGGATGTTGTTGTGTGTGTTAATGCCCACCGCTACTGCTGCACCCATTGTCGCAGCAAAATTGGGGGGGAGTATTCCGCAACTGACCACCTACGTCCTGCTTAGTAATATCATGACAGCGTTGCTGGTCCCATTGATTTTTCCTGTTATTTATCCCGCACTTGAAATTACCTATTCCGACCGTTTTATTCAGATTATACTGCACATTTCACCGCTTCTGTTTGGACCCTTCTTTGCTGCTTGGGCAGTGCGGATTATCTATGATGCCACCATGCGTGTCATGCACAAAGACGAGCGTTTTCACCTCTCAGGAGGATTGTCGCAATTGCCATTTTACCTTTGGACTTGCCTCATCACGATTCTTATTGCGCGCACAACCCATACATTACTTACTTACAACGAAGACAGATGGCCTGTTCTTTGGTTGATGCTTGGCTCGTTTATGGTCTGTCTCACGCAGTTCTTCCTGGGGCGTTATGTCGGTGGACGCATGCCTCAACAACAAACAAAACCTGCGGCACAAGTAACCGCAGGTCAAGCATTAGGGCAGAAAAACACCGCTTTGGCAATTTGGATGGCGCATGCTTGGCTGCACCCTTTGGTTGCCTTGGCTCCCGCCACTTATATCATTTGGCAGAATATCTTTAATAGTTGGCAACTTTTCCAAGCAGGCCGTGGACAAAAGTCTCACGGTTAAACACTTGCAGGTCTGTCATCTTTTCTCCCAACCCGATATACCGAACAGGAATCTTGAAGCGGTCACTGATACCAATCACTACTCCGCCTTTGGCTGTGCCGTCCAGTTTGGTGATGGCAAGTGAACTCACTTGCGTTGCTTTACTGAACTGTTCGGCTTGGATATAGGCATTCTGACCTGTACTGCCATCCAGCACCAACAACACCTCATGGGGCGCACCGGGAACCACTTTCTGCATGACGTTCTTAATCTTGGTGAGTTCGTTCATGAGGTTCACTTTGTTGTGTAGGCGTCCCGCTGTGTCAATAAGTACTACATCGGCATTGTTGGCAACGGCGGATTGCAGCGTGTCAAAAGCAACACTCGCGGGATCACTGCCTTGTTGCTGCTTGACAACTGGTACGCCTACTCGCTCGCCCCAGATACACAACTGCTCCACTGCGGCTGCGCGGAATGTGTCGGCGGCACCCAACATCACTTTCTTACCCGCCTGCTTATATTGATAGGCCAGTTTGCCGATAGTGGTGGTTTTGCCTACACCGTTCACGCCAACTACCATAATGACATATGGTTTGCTGGGTAGGGGATCCGAGAAATCGGGTTGTTTCTCCACATTGTTTTCTTGCAACAATGCAGACACCTCTTGCAACAGAATAGTGTTCAGTTCGGACGTACTGACGTACTTGTCCCGCTTCACCCGATTTTGTACCCTCTCTACAATCCGCAGCGTGGTTTCTACACCTACATCACTGCTAATGAGCGCTTCTTCCAGGTTGTCCAGTACTTCGTCGTCCACTTCTGACTTGCCGATGATTGCATGACTTATCTTCGACAAAACACTCTGTTTGGACGTTTCCAAACCCTTCTCTAAAGTCTCTTTCTCTTCTTTCGATTTGAATAACCCGAAAAATGCCATTGTTTTGTTGTTTTTAGTTACTGATAGAATAGATTACCCTGGGTTTTTACCCTTTGTGGTACTATTTTTAGTTAGCAGGCTGTATGTCTGCCTCCCGGATGCTCTGTTTCTTCTGTTTCCAGCCCCATACGATACCCAAACCCAGTTCGGCGTTAACTCCCTGCGTTTTGTACGGAATGGCGTACTTGCCGTTGTAGGCGGCGTAGGTGAGCGGTACATAGTCTGCTGCTACGGAAATGATGAACGGACCTAAACGCAGACCCAACGCAGCACCCACGTTGCTCCATTTGCCATTTAGGAATGAATAGCTGACACCAAAATTGAACCATGATACAGGACGAACAGCTGCTCCCAGCGTAACTTCTTCAAAGAAACGGTTATTATAGTACATGGTCTTCGAGTAAACACCGATGCCGAATATATTGTTCAGCAGGTTTACTTCTGCCGATACATTCAGTTTCATGGTAAGTGGCACCCAGAAACCTTTCTGACCCGGGTTGGATGTGAGGGCGTTTTCGTATACCTCCTTCAGACGAGTGGTGAGCGTGTCAGTGAAACGTTGAGTGTCAAACTTACCATCTGCATCAGTATAATCGCCGTAATTTATCTTACCCATTCCATCGAATGAACCATCAATTGTGTAGTCATAGTGCCTACCTTTATGCCAATAAATTACACCGATATCTGTAAGGGCGGCAGACAGCGTTACGTACTTGACCGGCGTTACCGTAAAGCCAAGGTCAAATGCACCACCAAATCCGTTGAAATAACTGGGAACGTTGGTTAAATTCATTTGGTTCTTCCAATCAAAACCGCCGTTGAAAAGGTTTTCTGCATCCATGTTAGTCGGATATTCTTTCAGTGGAAGTGCCAATTGCATGGTGCCGGCACCTTGCAGCGACCAACTGTCAGGGGTGGCGTTGAGGTTCAGGTTGCGGTTCTTCATGCCTGCATAGGCGTGTCCCGCAAGTGCTTTCACCTTCAAGCCCCAAGTCCAAATCTCGGTTTGTTTGCGCGAGTAACCTACTGCCAGTTCAGAGTATAGTTGTGCATTGACTCCCAGTGAGGTCAAGTTGAACAAGTTGCCCTTCTCCAAATCGGTCATCCCTCCGCCTAAGACGAAGTCGAATAATCCGCGTGGCAGGGTCACACCTGCATCAATACGTTCGTTCAGGTTGAAATGCAGGTAACCTCCGTGGCGCGTACGCCAACCAAAGCCCAACAATGCGATGTTCAGGTCTGCATTAACAAGCGTGTTCATTCGGAATGCATCCAGCAGGTTCACTTTGCTTTCAGGATTCAGTGTCCACATAGCTCTGCCATCCTGATTGATAACCAAATCGCTCAGTGATAGTGAGTTGTTTCCGCCGTACAAGCTGATATGGCTGATAGCCGGCAGGTACAAATAACCCTCCGTAATAGGCTCAAAGGCTGGGTTGATAAAGTGACGATAAGGTGCGTTATGCAGCAATGCAGTCGAGGCAACCTCCGATTGCGCAAAACCCGTGATGCTTATTACGCCGAAAAGGCAAATAAGGCCAATTGCTTTCATTCGTTTCATGACTATTCTCCTTTCCGTTAAAAGTTAAGTTTCAAATAAGCGTCCAAGTTCGCAGCAATGCCGATCTTGAAACTGAATTGTCCGTCTTTCGATATAGATATGGGATAGGCTTCCGCTGGAACATTGTTCAGTCCTTCCATATCAGGCAACTGCGCATCGCACAGCGTCGCCGTATAGAGTAGGGTCTTAACAAGGCTCAGTTTCTCCAGCTTGTCCTCGGTGATGTTGATTACCATCTGGTTCTCGCCGGGCACAAGGGTCGCGGTGGCGGCGTCCCATTCTTTCGGTGCCGCTATCAGCAACGGTTGCATTTCCATGGCTTCACCTCCGTTCTCGTCAAGCGCCTTGAACTGTAGGCGGATATTGAAGGGCATGGTGTTCTTGGCTGTGATAATCAGTCGTAGTACCCGAACACCAATGCTGTCTATCACCTCTGCGTTTTTGTACAACGAGTCAAGCGACATTTTATCGATGTCCACCTTGAGGGTGTCTGTCAGAGACAGATTCAGACCCTGATTGAATTCAAATGGCAATGACATTCCCGCCTCTACTTTTACTTTCGGATTTTTGGTAAGGCGCATTTGCGGATAAGACGCGTCATTCTTGGTGAACGCATTATAGGCGAACTCCAGTTTCTGCGGCTCCACAGTGAATAGGTTGTCTATGTGCCCCTCTGCAGGGTCTTTCGACAGGTGGAACTCGTTGGTGACCACTGCGTCCAATGGATCATCTGGCTGTATCAGGTTGGTGAAAACAAAGTCTGTAGAAGGACTGCCGTTAAATGACGCACTCGCCTTCTCACCTGTCTTACGGTCCGTGGCGGAAATCTTATCAATATGTATGGCAAGCATCGCCCCTACATTGGTCGTAACCGACATGTCAATGCGCGGATTCGCAAATGGCATTTTGAAACTGCCGATATTGTCCCAAATGGGGATTAGTTCGCTGAAGTTGATATCCATTTTTTCTTCCACTTCCAGACCGGAGGCATCGAAATATCCGTAGATGGCGGCGTAGTCCAAGTTGGTGATGTTGAAGTCAAACTCAAACTTTGAGTCCGTTTGGATGGTTACGGTGTCGGTTTTTTCCAAGCTCAGTGTAAAACGAACGGTCAGGGTGAGTGAGTCAATGTTGTTACCTTCACCCAAGGGTTGGGTTGCGTCTTTCACTAAGTCAAGCACGCAATTGTCAATAACAACAGGTACATCTTTACCATAATCTTTGCCGTCCAATTGGGCCAAAACAATTTGACCCGCATCGCGGTGCATATGGTCGTCCAAAATCAGTTCCACACTCTCAATCTTATCGAATGGCATATCAAGGTTGGAAACCTGAATGCGGGCTGTGAAGGCGGCTTCATTGATAATCGCTTTGTCAATACGTTCCTTCGAGCCGGGTTGGTTGATTCCACCTAAACTCAAACCGAGCGGGCATTCCAGCACAATAGGTTCATCCCTGCCGCCTAACTTCCAATGGGCAGGAATTCCCAACATAGCGGCAACCGCGATTAGTTGTTCCGGAATAAGATTCCCGATAACAAGTTCTGCATGAGCAGGATTAAAATACGAGGCAATGTCAATGTCTTCAATACTGTCTTCCATCGTGACAGTCTGGTACAGACCGAGGGTCCCGTCTTCATTTACTGAGAGAATGTCGCCAAAATCTCCTTGGATGAAATCACCCAAGCGGGCTGACATTTCGCCTACAGGCAATGCCGCACCAAAACCCACCTTGACACTTGGATCAACGTTTGCCAAATCTACGTCTGCTTTACAGGAAAATAAGCCGAACGCAAACAAAAGCAACAGCGGACGAAACAGATGTTTACTCATAACGTTTACTATTTTAAGTGAATTTACTAAAATCGCGGTGCAAAGTTACGAAAAAAAAATGATATATGCAAATATATTTTAATATTTTTGCACTTTTGGTGGAAAATTTATCAAAAAAACCTTATCTTGGGCACGAGTTAGTGCTGTATAGAACCATCTGTAGAAGTTTTCACCCAGTTGATCGTCGCCAACTTGACCTGGATCAATGAACACCCGTTTCCACTGTCCGCCCTGCGCTTTGTGGCAGGTTACTGCATATGCAAAACGTACCTGTAAAGCATTGTAATATGGCGATTTCATCACCTCTTTCCACAAATCGCGTTTGTTACGTATCTCCGGATAATCAGCTGCTATGCGAACGAACAATTCTTTCTGCATGGCAAAATTCGCTTCCGGCGACTCGGTGAACAGGCTGTCAAGCCATAAGGTGACATCTATCTCACTGTTTTCTTCGTCCAATGCGCGCAAGGTCGCATCCACAAACTGAAAATCATATATCTCACGTTGGTTGTGCAGGCGACTGATGGAAAAAATATCACCGTTAGCCAAAAAGGTGTTTTGCTTGTTCTGTGCGGTCCAGAAATAATTGTTTTTGGTCACCATGATTCGGTCGCCCTGAGCAATCTTTTCTTCTCGCCATAGTATTTGATTACGAACGCCTTGATTGTACAGGTTGGTTCGTCTGTTCGTGCGGGTGATAAGGATTGTGTCGTCTTGACCTACCGACCTGTATGAATCTTCAATCTCCTGCAGGAATTCTTCTTTGTCATATACGGAACGTATGTCTTCATATCCTTCGGTGACGATTTCTGGCATAAGGTTCACATTGCCGGTGTTCAGCATGTTGCGGATTTGGGTCGCATTGAGCAGTATGCCCGAGTCCAGTGCCTGACGTGCCACTTCACGCAATGTGTGTTCCGTCACATTTAGCCCGTAGGATTGCAGATTGTTTATGTTTAGCGCCGGCGAATCGTTTTGCCCCACTGGTGGCAATTGTGCATCATCGCCTAATAGGAGCAGCGAGCAACCTTGTCCCGAATAAACGTGTCGAATCAGGTCATCCAGCAAACGCCCTGAACCAAAACTGCCGTTGTCGTTCTGTTGATTAGACAGCATCGAGGCTTCGTCTACTATGAAAAGGGTGTGTTGCTGCATATTGGGCGCCAATCCATATTCATCCGCCCCTAATTGGCGCTGACGGTATATGCGCTTGTGAATAGTGTATGCCGGAAATCCCGAATAGCCGGACAACACTTTGGCAGCCCTTCCTGTCGGTGCAAGCAGGCAGAATGGTTGTTTCAGTTTGTTCATGGCACGCACCAAGGCTGAGACCATGCTGGTCTTACCCGTTCCTGCGTAGCCGCGCAGAACGAATACTTTCTCCTCCTCGGTACACACCAAGAACTTCCCTAATTTCCGAAGCAGTTCATCTTGCCCTGCATTCGGAACAAATGGCAGCTCCTGAAGTATCTGTTTTATGATATAATCAACCGGCATATTTTTTTTGCCTTTCTCTTTGTCCCTTGCTCCTTGTTCCTTGTTCTTTCTTCCATTACGCCGGATATTATCCGGCAACAGCCCGCAAAGGCTGAATCTTTGCTCCTTGCTCTTTGTTCCAATTTTTGTTATACATTTTGCTTACGCCCTGCTTACCCTCTCCATACTCCCTCCACGTCCCCTCTCCTTGGTAGCAGATTGGGTTGAGGTACAATAAAAGGGAAGCTATCTTCATCGCACCGCTACAACCTCCTACCCTTGCTTCGGTCAAGACCTGGGGGAATTCAGAGGG
>CAMOMF010000005.1 GCA_946619625.1 uncultured Bacteroidales bacterium | reverse complement strand
CACCACGTGCACGCCCTCATGAGTCAAGGCGTTCAGGAAGACGGGCAGTGTTGCCACCAGCGTCTTACCTTCACCTGTTGCCATCTCGGCAATCTTGCCCTTATGCAGCACGACGCCGCCAATCAACTGTACATCGTAATGGATCATGTCCCAGGTAATCTCGTTGCCACCTGCCATCCAGTGGTTCTTGTACAGCGCTTTGTCGCCTTCAATAGTGATAAAGTCAAAGCGCGGGTCGGCAGCGAGGTCGCGGTCGAATTGGTTGGCAGTCACCTCCACCACTTCGTTCTCCGTGAAACGGCGTGCGGTGTCCTTGACAATGGCAAAAACCAGTGGCAGCACCTCTTCCAGCACCTCTTCATAGCGTTTCTTGATTTCCTTCTCAAGGTCATCAACGCGCTTGTAGATTACCTCACGCTTCTCAATAGGCGTCTCCTCAATGGAGGCCTTCAGGCGGGCAATCTCGTCTTTCTGAGGCTGTACGTAGTCAGCAATCTGCTTCTTCACTTCCTCCGTTTTGGCACGGAGGGCATCATTGGATAGTTTTGCCAAGTCGGGGTAGATAGCGTTGATTTTCTCCACATAGGGCATCACCTCACGCATATCTTTCTGGCTCTTATTACCAAACAGTTTGGTTATAATGTTCAAAAAGTTCATATCTTGTTTTGTATTATTCCCAAATAGTACGTTTTTCCGGTGCGAGTCCCTCGCCCTCACGGTATTGGTTATGGAACGAATCGGGTGTGCTGGTGGTGACAATATCGTGTTGTACCATCAGCATACGCAGCGCCGGGGATATATATGTTGTTTTCATTGTTTCTACTTTTTCACTACAATTAACGTGCCAAAAACTTCTTTCCGCCTTGCAGGACAATACCTTTATAGCCTTTGCTGACAGGTTGTCCGAGGATATTGTATGCAGGAAGGCGCCAATCGACACTATTTGTGCCTTGCATGTTCGGACGCTCCGCTTCACCGTTCTGCCATTCTGTCAGGTTGATAATGCCGGTGGCAGAGTGCTCCTCGTCCTCCAAAAGGATGAATGCCGGTGCCGTGGCAGCCCCTGCTGGCAGTGCCAAGTAGGCTTTGTTGGCTCCTAAGTTGAACAACCCGCCATTGGGCTCGCCCCAATACCAGCCAAGCGGTTCACCGGCAGGTTTGAGCAGTTTGTAATAATAGGTTGCCCCCGCTACTGCCGAAATGGTACCTCCGCGCAGGTGCGGATGGAGGAAACCGGCTATACTTTCTTCGGACGAGGTGCAAACGGAGTACGGATACACTCCCTGCTCCCCGCGAATGAGCAATGCCTCGCCTGCGGGAACCACTTCACCCTCAGGATAGGTAGCGGTCATCGACAAGGCACCATCGGCATAAGTCACGGTGTAACCCGTCAGTCCGGCAGGCATCAGGAACGCCTGGTCGGTACTATATGTACACCAGCCGACAGAGGACAACTCTATCTCCTGCATGCCGCGGAAATAGTACACACGGATATTATCGATAAAGGCGCGCTTGGCAGTCGTGGCAATCGTGATGGTGGAGTTCGCCTGTCCGCCCTCGAACACCTGTTCGATGGTCTCAAACTCGCCGCTCATGGTTGCTGAATAGGTGTAGGTGACAGGGTCCATACCTGTGATAGTGACGGTGATGTCACCCTCTACCGTTGTCCAGCCCTTCACGTCAAACGAAAGCATGAAGCGGCCTCCGTTCTGCGACAGGTCAAGCAACTTCGTGGTGATAAAGCCGGCATCACCGTTTCTTCCTAATTTGACAGCCTCGCCGGCCTGATATACATAGGACGCTGCCGAGAAATTGCTGCTCATACTCCACTGAGAACTCGAGCCGTTGGTATCATCGTTGTTGCCGGCAGTGACAGAGGAGAAGTCCTCCCGGAAGATATAGTGGTTGGCATTGGGATTGTCATCAAAGACTGCCGCTACCGTCACATCCGCCGCAGGCATGATGAAGGTGCAGGAGTTGCCCTCCCCAACCATGATAGCAACCGGTGCGGAGCCGCTCCGTACGCTCCAGTTGGCTGCAATGTTGTTGAAGACATGTGTCTCGTCGGCTGTAGCATACAGGGTGACCGTCTCGCCTGCCAATGCGGCAGCGGGGGGTGCCACTACACTACCCCCCGTCATCTGCGCAGACGGCGTGATATCATAATATACGCTGTTGTAGGAGCACTGCGCGCCCGACAGAGAGAAACTCTGCGACGACTTGTTGCCCCATATATATTCTACCAGTTCGGGATAGTCGATAAAAGGATTGCGGTTGTGCTGAATAGACTCCACGGCGTTGTTGCGCACTTTCTCTTTCTCGCTGACCGGGTCGTTGCGGTGCCATCGGAGTAATAGGTCCAATGCCCATGGCGCAATATCCGTGTAGTTGTTGTCGGAGGTGTTATTGGTGAACATGGTGTTCTCGGTGGTCTGCCAAGTCACTTTGTTTTCGTACGCACAGACGACATATAGGTACGCGCGAGCAAAATCGCCCTTGTACATATCTGCCGGCTCAAACACTTTGCTTGCACCGCCAAAAGTGCTGCTCATTCCAGCAGGAACAGTCCACACATGGCTACATGCGTTGTCCGGCGTGACGTATGTTCTGCCGTTATATGTGCCTGTGTTGGTCGGAAAACTGAGT
The DNA here is from genome assembly GCA_946619625.1 of uncultured Bacteroidales bacterium. Classification (GTDB taxonomy): domain Bacteria; phylum Bacteroidota; class Bacteroidia; order Bacteroidales; family Paludibacteraceae; genus Colicola. The sequence continues at coordinate 173 of CAMOMF010000005.1, read as the reverse complement.
GTCAGTCCGCTCACATATTCACCCAAGGGATAGTTCTGCTTGGCGTTGTTGGCAGCACCATCAGCGGGAAAAAGGGGGTGCAGGTCGGTGTATGCAACGGCATTGCCGCTTTTCCCACCCCACCAACTGTTGGGCACGCAGTGCTCGCGGTTGATACCGCCGGTCTGGCTGTG
>CAMOMF010000004.1 GCA_946619625.1 uncultured Bacteroidales bacterium | reverse complement strand
TATCGTACCATTATCATACCATTGCAATTCCTTAATCACACCTCAATAGTTCCATATTCATACTACAATCACAACATATTCACACCATAACTCCACCACCATGATTCCTTAATCACACCACAATAGTTCCATATTCATACTACAATCACACTATATTCACACCATAACTCCACCAACATGATTACTTAATCACACCTCAATCGTTCCATTTTCACACCTATATCACTCTATAACTATTCAATAATTCTCCATATCTTATAATATTACTTTTCCTTATTCTTATATCACTTTTATTCTAATAAATCACTATTTCTACCTTTATCTTCCTCATTTCTTTATCTTTTCTTTACCTTTTCCCTCATTTTTCTTGCTTATGTCAGAATTTTTCATTACCTTTGCGCCCTATTATCATTTAACAAATACGATTTATGGCTACAGCACAATTCGAATTCCCCGTCGCCAATGTCCATGGCGCCATTCAAAAACATGGTGCCATCCACCGTCAGAAGATGTTTCGTTCTCCTGACGGCAAAATTATCAAACGTGGCAAAAAGGAAATCTATCACCGGGCCAACCCCCGTGATTACGACAAAACGCCCCTCACTCCTGCCGAACAGGCGCACCACAACCGCTTCCGTCAAGCCTGGCTCGAAATGGCACGCATCCAGTCATATGCCAAGCCTGAGAACAACCCGACACCCGAGCAACTGGCTGAACTTCAGGCATGGAAAGAGCGCTTCATAGCCCAACTCCCGGGCATCCGAGGCAATCACGCCGACCCCCAGGCTACCATCGATCCCGTCACCGGCAAAGCCAAGCGATACGTGCAGTTCCAAGCCTTCCTGCGAGTCATGATTTTGGCCGATTTAAGGAACTCACAGTAGGTCTGTTACCCTTTATTCCATGAAGGATTATAACGACACCATGACGCCTGAGCAGGCAAGGCAATTTCGCGACGATGTGCTCAGCATTGTCTCACAGATACCACCCGGCAGGGTCACAACTTACGGAATCATAGCCGTTTGGGCGGGATGGCCCAGTCATGCGCGGATGGTCGGACACACCTTGCGATATACACCCGAAGCGCACAACCTGCCTTGTCACCGCGTAGTGAACAAGGACGGACGCACTGCTCCGGGATGGCTGCAACACCGACTTTTACTGCAGGACGAAGGCGTGCACTTTCGCCCCAACGGTAATGTCGATATGACTATGCATTTGTGGAAGCCCGATTTTCCTTAAATTTCTTCGCCATACTGCGAATACCAATCAGGCTGATAACCAATAAGGCGGGAAAAACCGAGGCGGCAAGAATTCCGCTTTGTATGCTATTTTCGGCTGATTTGGTGGCAAGTCCTACCAACGATGGACCTAATGTGCCGCCCAAATCACCTGCCAATGCCAACAATGCAAAGAGGGCGGTTCCACCCGTTGGTATTCGGGCGGACGTGAGACTGATGGCTCCAGGCCACATAATCCCCACCGCCAAACCACTAATCATGCAGCCCGCCAAACTGACGAGTGGAATTGGCGAAAGCGAAGTCAGCAGGTACGAGGCAAAACACAACACTCCAGCTCCGGTCATATAGGCGGACAAGTCCATGTGCTGACCTTTCTTACCGTACCACAACCGTCCCAAACCCATGCAGAAAGCAAACCCGCAGGGGCCCGCAATGTCACCAATCGCCTTTTCCACACCTAACGACGCTTCCGCAAAGGCGGAGGTCCACTGTGCCATCGTGCTCTCCGATGCACCGGCTGCAATCATCAGCAGCAAGAAAAACCAAAAACGGCTGTTTTTCAGCAGTTGCGACATACTCATGCCTTCAGTGTCTTGTACAATAGGCTCGATTGGACAGCTCGCGAAGTTGAAGATATTATATAGGGGTACCAATGCCCATATACATGTCAAATAGCGCCAGTTTTCCACACCGAATAGCGCAAAAAATACAGTGGAACCTACAATCACACCCACTGCTCCCCAGCAGTAAAACGAGTGCAACAAACTCATCATGCCCTCCTTGTTGGGGAAAGGACACGCCTCAATAATAGGGCTGCACAGCACTTCAATCAGTCCGCTTCCCACTGCATACACACATACGCATAACAGTATACCTACCAATGGATTAGACAGCAGTTGCGGAACAAACGCCAACCCCGCTAAACCCAGCGCTGATGTAACCTCCGAGATGATTATACTCTTCCGGTAGTTCAGGTTCTTGAACTTGGCACACAGAAAATCCGTCACTAACTGCACTACGTAGAACACCGCCGGAATCAACGCCAGACTGGCAATAGATATTTGATACTCTCGGTGAAAAACCAAAAACAGCAGCGGCGTGAAATTAGCCACTATCGCTTGCGTCACAAAACCCAAATAGCAAGCAATCTTCGTTTTATTGTAATCCTTAATCGTTCTCATTTTTCCCCTATTAATTTATTGGAAGACTAACGAAAGTCCCACTTGGCTGTAGTTGTCAATGGCACGGTAATGACCAAACGGACAATTACCATGGTACAAACGCGCCCCTACGGCAAACCGACTGAAGTAGCCATCGTACCCGGGTAAGTTGTAACGCATACCCAGGAAGATACTGTACGTGAATCGCCTGTAATCAGCCGAATGTGTATCCGTCTGACCCTCTTTCAGGCTGAGGTCGTAGCCATACACTACTCGATTGCGCACCTCTGCCGATGCAACCCCCTGAAAACCATGTCGGGAAGTGGGACTTTGGTACTGGTACTGAAAATACGCCTCAAAAGGTGACATGGCTGGGTGTGCTAACGAGGCCTTGCCGTCACCCGCAGATTCCTTGATGCTATACCAGCCCTCATTTGGTGACCATAACACCATTAAACCTAAACGGAACGTATGGCACTGCACATTCCGGTCCTCCGGCTCGTTGAGGGTAACCGCTAATTCCGTGTAGTTGTAACTGACGTTCACTCTGCGAATAGCATAACCTGCCTGTACACGCTGAATCTGAATCTCATCACCTATATGCGTGGACTCGTGCTTAAACGGACACCACGCAATGGAATAGTTCTTGACAAACTTACGGTTCAGCCGGTGAATGAAAGTGTACGTGTGCGTACCTATACGATAGTCGGTGTTGATAACCGGAGACGTCTGCGATTCAAACAAATCCATCCAAAGGCACGCCGAAGCGGTCATGCTGATACATAGTCCGTACTCTTGTTCTGTACCGAAATTCCGGTCCCATATCGGCAAATCGAACCCGAAGCAACCCTGCACACTCGGACGGAATGACTTGCCTGTCGCGGCGAAATCATACACCGGATGATTGCTATTTCCCACTATCTCAAACCGCACAAAATTGGGGTGGACATCACTTAGCAATGACTTGCCATATGGTGCAAAGGCGAACCAGCCCGTTCTTCGCGCATAGATGGAATCGGAGCCGCTTGCCCATACACCATGCACGCCTGCCATTATCATGACAGCTAATACCAATATTCTTCTATATTCTCTTTTTAATCCTTCCATTCAAAGTCCTTCTTCCCAATCGTTAGTTCACGTTAAACCGAACACGCTCTTTTCTATTCGTATTGGTTCTTATGACGGTACAGTTCGGATACTTTCAGCAACTCACTGAACAACGCCACTCTTTCCGGCTTGAACAGACCGGCATTCAGGCGTTTCTTGTTGTGGTGCAACCAGTTCCAATAAAGCCCCCGCTCCTCGGCATCATGCTTCGAGGGATTACGCTGATTCGTTTCTATGAAAGCCTTCACTTCGTTACATTTGGCAATCCAAATCTCGTCTTGTGTCATAATGAATATCTATTTGTTTGTCACCTGCGTAATCTGATTTCACTTTTCCACCCTGCATACACTGCCAGCATCAGCAACAACGGCACTACTCCGTCCCCAATGGGAACCCTTTCCTTGTCATCACCTGTAAAATCATCTCCATTGTTTTCTTCTTCATTTTCGCCACAAGGAGGAAGAACATCACCACCAGACATGATTTCCCTATACATATTACCTCTTGTTTCCTCAGCTGTTAGCCCCAAATACCCCTTAAACCTTGAGAACGCAGACGTAAATTGGGATGTTTGATTGTCAATACCCCCTTCATAACTTCCATACCCATAAGGATTTGAACTTGCCTGCCCGAACGGACTCATTCCGTATTCACCTTTCTCGAAAGGTCTATAAGAGTTATCACTGTGATAAGAGGGCGTTTGACGTAAATAACTACTGGTGCTTTTCATGTCCCCAAATAGTGTTTGTGCGTACAAGCAGGACGGGATAATGAACAAAACGCACACTATCCCCAGCACTATTCTATGTCGTTTTTGACGAATCACTTCCCTATTTTTTTACCACTTTCAACGACTCGTTTTCTACGGTTGCAATATACACACCTGCACTCAAATCGGAAATGTTGTGCACGAGTGTACCAACAAACTGCTCTGAAGCAATCAAGCGGCCGCGCATGTCATACAAATTATACGTATGTTGTCCAAGGCATGAAACATACACATTCTCCCCAACCTGCCATATATTCGTGTCTTGGCTTGACAGGGCGGCAATATCAGTAGGCGTTTGGTCATCCACTCTATCCCAGCCTACAGGCAGCATACTTTCATCTACTATTCTGAATCGGATAGCATATGCACTATCGGGCTGGGCTAGGAACGCCCATGTGGTATCTGTCACGATAGGCACCGCCTTACCTGTTTGTTGATCAAGCAGATATAATTGTTCAGGCATCTCTACATACTTAAATCGGAAATAGTAGGTACTATCTGCTTCTGAATGGAATCCCAGATAGGTTCCTTTTATTTCCGGCGTTGCATCCACAGCCATACGCAATGAATCTTCCACAGCATACAAAGTGATTGCTGCTGTACCATTCATTTTTTCGGCATCCCAACCTCTATCCTTGGCATGGGAGAATTGACTCAGTTCAATCATAAACAATTCATCCATCTCCCTACGGCTAAACACTTGTAGATATATGCCATTGGTGTCAGTAGCCTGCTCCGCCATCAAGCGCCTTGGAGACCGCATTGGACTGTTGGGATTACTACTCTTATAATCTCCATTCCATACCAATCGGGAATAATCAAGCTTGAAATCGTCAAAGCCTTCTTCCCCTCTCTTAATCATAAACCCTTGCATAGGGGCAATGTAAGGAATAAACGCATTTTGCGTAACCTTTTCAATCCATGATGCAGATTCTATAGGAATGGCAGTGTATTGCCCTTCAGCACCAGAAGATTTTTCGTCGCTTGAGTTCCAATCTATATGATTATTGTTGTTCTCAGAAGCTTCGTTATAGGAGCCGGTGTTGAAGATATAAATAATTGGTTCAACAGCCTCTCCGAAATCTTCACTTATAAATCTCCTTATATCTATTGGCGCAGCAAAACTATTTGCAAGCAAGTGGCTGCCTTTTTGTTTATTTGCCGTGTATGTCAAATTGAAAGTCTTGTCACCATTGATGAGACGTCCTTTATGTGTATAGGTCTTGCCTCCGGAATTGCCGTCCTGTGTTAGTGAATAGCCGTTGAAAGGAATCATCGGAGAGTATTGTTCTTTTCGGGCATTTTTCCATCCATAAGTTTCGTCCCATCGATAAAGCCAGTCGTAGTAAAACACCTGCTCTATAGACTTGGCGTTTACATCATTCATAACTGGCGAACCAATATATTGCCATTTGGCTTCGTTGGTATTTGTGGCTTTGCCATTTTCATCTAATTTTCTGTCGTAATACGCTTTGGAATACATCTCTACCGTTGCCAACGGCATTTTATCTTGACTCACTTCTGGCGAAACTCGCAGATACCCTGTGCCGGTTTCATCTGATTTAATAATTAAATTGTCCGAAGTTGCACCTTCAATTCCGCCCATACCAATCGACAATCCGCCTGTTGGCTCAATTGTTATTGATGTGTTGTCCCCATATTCTATCGTATGAGCCGCAGCATTGGGAATATTAACCGTAACAGCCTCTTCTATCCTTACCAAATGAACTACCTTTGGTAAATCAAAATTATCTTTAGTACAACGATTACCTTTAAAAGTCCAATTCTCTTCTGTTCCCCAATTCCCATCATGACTATCACCTCCATTATCAAACACATACTCTTTACGTTCAAAGCGAGTCAATGTATATCCTTCATAGCATAACCAATTACCTCGACCGGCATTGGACGGGCAATACAATCCGTAATGGATAGTACCGGTTGTTTGCCCCTCATCTGCTTCTACATAGAAATACACTTCATTGTTGTATCGCCCTTCATTTTTGAATGCCTCACCAGCAGCATATGTGCTATTTGGATAAAATGAATTTTCATCCTGATTAGGTTGATAGTCTGGCAAATACGGCTTTTCTGATGCATAATCACTATTTTCATCGGTAGAATATACCGACATGATAGGCGTCTTCACACCATTGGCAGCAACATACGCAACGGAATTACGGATATCTTGACCATAATAAGAGTAAGCTTGCTCATTAAAGGTTTCACGGAACAAGGCTTTGAGCGTTAGACGATAAAGGCCTGGAGTAACATTGTTAATAGTTCCTTGCATACCGTCAACCAAACCACCAATTACTCCCGTTTCATAAACTTCATTAATGTTTTCAACGCTTACTATCGGATTATGAGCAGGAGTTATTTCTATTCCTGTGCGAATATAGTCATTTTGGATTAATTCTTCCGTCAAACGAGCACGGTCTTCTACTACCACATTAAATTCCAGTGCTGCATCCAAAGCTTGCTTCTCTGATAACTCCTGCAGCCAATCAAGATGATCTTTCGGAATTTCAAATAAAAACAGAGTGGCGTTGGACTCCTCCACCAATGCTAACAAACCATCATCAGCCACTTTTAGGAAGCGGTTACTTGACTTATTCTGGAGAATATATCCCTCCTTATCTTGTGTCTGCGAAACCGCCCATTGCTCTGATAATGTTGACATAGCATCTTCGTTCCCATAAGTGTCAACAATCTCCCCCGACTGACAAAGATATTTATTGTTATCTGCGTACTGGAACATATCCACATACGTATCATTGTCCTTTGTCATTTTAACATGGCGCAGAGCCAAACCATAATCGTCAGCAACGGCTTGATGGTTTTCCACTCCACCGCGGCTCACAAATAGGTCTCTATTTTGATTTTGGGTGCGCAATGTGCGTAAATAATGTATTCCTTCATACGATGTAATATACACATTCTTCACGTGTCCACCATAGTTTCCCGAATACATGATACGCACGTATTGCGAAGCGTGATTTAGTCCTACTTTTGCATGACGTAAGGCGCGGCTACTGTTGTATTCGTCCTCCCAAGCATCAGTCCAATGTTCACCATCCTCACTTTCCGACACTTTCCAATATCCCCAAGAAGCATCATTTGAATTTGTTCGATAGTCCATAAAGAGTGAATCTGGAGTACCATTGAAATAAAGAATGATATACTTATCTCCTCGCTGATAGGCTCCTTTTGTGAAAATACCAATGCCACTGCCATAGGGTGCTGGACCTAATCGGACACCATCACCCTGCTCGGCATTAGTATCCCAACCATAACCATTCTTGCTATACAGATATGATCCATTATACACAGCTTCCGTTAATGCCAATGGTAAATCAAAATCGCTCTTTTTTAGAGTCTCAATTGTAATGCTTCCTGTTTGACTCGACCATTTCTCATCCTCTGTATCCACCGCTGCTTGGCTGGCACCTATGGTAACGGTCTGATTCGGTTGTAGAATATGCAATGTACCTTCTTGATCAACATATGCAATTGATTCATCGGTAGTGGTGTATTCAATAGGACCACTACTATTAGATAGCAAGAAATTGGGGATTTCTGTTCCTGCAAAATAACGTTCATTATTAGGATTCCACGTAAATGTCGGGGTTGGAACTCCATTAATCCGCTCGCCAGAAACCCATATTCTGGCAGTATCTCCAATCTGGTCTTTAATCGTTAAAAAGCCTGCATACTTGCCTTCCGCTGTTTCTGAGAAAAGAATTTTTAGGTTCGCCTGTCCTATCGTATCTCCGCCTGTATTCGGGATAGAAGAAATATCATCATCACCACGTTGGACTCTGAAATTCCCTTCTAATGGCTGATTATATCCATCCTCACTATACACACGGTCATCCAATTCTATCGAAACGTTATATCCTGCATTAGCGTGTTTAAATACAAATACTTCGTCTGGTATGCCTGCTGAGGTCTGTATGGTACCAAAATCTATCGATGATTTATCCGTTTCAAACTGACGAAGTTCTGTTATTTTTACGTCCTCAAAATAGCCACGATAATTACCTGTATAATACAATTTCACATATCGTGTGGTGGGCTGCAAAGGCAAATTCATCACCGTTTGATCAAGCTCGGTGCCTTTCCATATATGATTTCCCCACGTATAACCATCTGGCGACTCATATATCCTAAAATCAACCCCTGTTGCAATAGATGTACTTGTATAAGCACGGAAACTGATATCGCGGGGAATCCCTTCAAAATGGATGTCGGTTACTCTATCATCCCAGTTCAATCCGTTTTCGGGTCCCAACTGTACAACTCCGTGATTACCTTCATTAGTTTTGTAATGGTTATTATCATCATTTCGCCAACTAAACACCGCTGAATATGTTGCCTCGTTATCTATCGTAAACTCCACATGATACGGGGCAACAGAAGGAGTAATCGTATATATCTCCTCATGTGCAGCCCAATAATAGTTTTCTGCCTGAGTGATGGTGATATCCGCAGAGTGCGCTGAATACGATGGCTCATAAGTATAATAGTTGTATGTAGAAAGCGATGCGTTCCATTGGTTTGAACCTTGCTCAATAGTCGCAACCACTTCATCTGAAGATGTCAAGGTAAGTGAACAACCGGAATTGTTGGTAGTTGAACTTGACGCAAAAATATCCGTATAGGGGTTGCTGTGAACGCTATTGTGATTGAAATAAATACCTGTGTTCACATCCTCGTTGCCATTATTCCAAGTAAATTCCGGAGTGTGCTTGGTAACGGTGATGATGTATGATACATCGTCTCTACTATTGATTATAGATGTTCCCTTTTCGTAGAATGTAATAGTTGCTGTTCCTGCATTCCACGCTTTGAATTTATTAGTGGATGGGTCATATGTGACGACATGTTCTGCGTGCGCGGGGTTACAACCAACAATGATACTACTTACCTCATGAGAAATTGTATAATAAAAATGGTTTGCTTCTATGGAAGAGTCGAAACCCTCCACATCTCCATCTACGGGAGCAGGAACAGCAACACTCTCATTATTCTCGTAGTTGAAACTGATACCACTTGCAAATTCATCCAATACAGCAGCGGATAAATTTGTCCCCGTATATAATAAGTTATATTTGTCAATTGTTGTAGCACAGACATTAACGGTCGTCTTACGAGCTTTATTATAAACTGTGATGACGGCATTGTCGGGAATAGGATTATCTTCCGCAGTCGCATTGGCATGATATGTAACCGTAATCGTATCAGAACCCGTGGAGTTATCGCTAACAGCTATAGAAGAAGGACTTACCGTAAAATGAGTTGGATCACTTGAAGACAAATATATAGTTCCTGAATCGCAGTTGTTATACTCCAACACTAAATACTTTATTGAGGTATGACCTTTGATTGTATTATCCATAGTAAGAGAAGATGGTGTAACTTCTATATATGGTGAACGATGTACATAAATATCTTTAATCTTACGCGTAGAAGTTTGTCCTCTTTGATAGAATCTTACACCTCTTACATTATTGTTAAGGGATGGCTCTAAAACCCAATAACTCGTTCCAAGAGAATATTCATAATCATTCAAGTCCTCTCCATTTGCATTTAATGTTACCATATGCAAATTGGTAGAGTTATCTCCTGTTGTTTTCGCAGAAAAAGTAATCTTATCTGCTCTTCCTTTCCACACAAATCGAGATTCAGCGCTTGTACCACTATTTTTCGGCGCATTAAACTCGCTTGTTGATTGTAGTATATAACAATTTTCTTGAGCAGGATTAACATTCACAGTAATTGTCGAAGCACCAGCATCATACATATAGTCTTCTGGTTGCGTAACACTCCAAGTTGCTGTCCCCTCATTAAAAGTGGTGGTTATATATTTCCGTGAACCTGGATCCGTATAAGTAGCCACATCTTCACCAGATCTCTGAGTTACCACGCAATCAGGCCTCCCCTCTCTTGAATTATTCGCTGAAGTAATAGTTAAATCCGATGTTTGATCTGCGTATGTCAAATATTCCACAAAAGAGGTCTCGCCATTGATGGTTATTGGATTTGCCCGTTTAGAAACTAAAATATCAAAACTGATATCTTTTCCCTGAATTGTTTCCGTATTGGGTTGATGAAATGTAATTGTTGCCACTCCGGCATTACACGCCATTAGTGTGTTCGTCTCATAATTATATGTAATCACATCTTGTCCATTAGTAATGTCACTTGACAAACTAGTATTTGATATATCGAACGTCAAACCATCGGTATTATCGAAACTAAAAGATATGGTTTCTCCAACGAGCATACTGGAATTATCGCCATTTGCAATAGTGATTACGGGAACATACTTATCTCCAAAAACGGCATAAAGAGTTGTTTCCGTTGGCGAGCCGGAATTATGAGAATCAGAAGTAATTGTATACGCATAATTGGCCCCTGCTCCAGGAATAATATTATTTCCATCTGCTGTAGTGGACCATCCTATAAATACCTTATTTGCCGCCGGAACTGCTCGATAATAAGCTGTCGTAGAATATTGAGTTATAGTCGTACTTGGCGCAGAAGGGTCGGTACAATTGGTTTCCACAGATGTAGATGTTGTAGAATTCTGCAATGAAGCATCGTATGTCACATATGCAGAACCGCCTGTATCTCCTGTCCTATTTGCTGCAATAGCCCTAAAATAATACGGAAGAGTAGATTTATATTGAGTTTCTGAAACAAGTAGCCAATCATTTTGTTCACCTTGTGTATTTGCCGCTGTAATTTTAGAATTTGTCTCTAAATTAAAATACTTAGTTCCCTGACCTAATCCGCTAGTTTTTGAATGTTGAAATTTATAGGCGCCAATGGTAGTACTACTGCTCACTATATCAGGATTTGCAATTGTTGTACGAATACTAGCATTTCCAGACGTTCCTGGTGCTGTTTTCTCAACATAAATATACCATGTTGTATTCCCTACGTTAGTACTAATTGTTCCGTGGGTAATACTGCTAAAAGACCATAAATACTGCGGAGTAGTTACGCCATAAGTTCCTGTCGGATTTAAAAACAAGTGATTAGACACATTGTACAAATAAAAACTTTTAGTGGTCGACACTGGCTCTCCAATCCAATCAACTCCCCACACATTCATTTCCATCATCATCATGCCGAGGACGACCAGTATGCTACGCAACCAAGTGATCCGGCTAATTATTTGTCTTATATTTCGTAAACTTTCTTTCATTGTATTTCGAGTCGATTCTTTCATTTTTGCACCTTAATTCCTCTTCTGCCTGTGGACGATTGTATGCATTGTATCTTGCCTGTTCGGGGACAACCGTATACCCAAGTCCATAAATCAGCCTGCAAAGTTACTACTTTTTTCGCACATACGCAAGCGCGCGCAACCTCCGCGCGTACGAATGCAAACAAATGAGAACTCTTTCTTAAAAAACCACCTCTCCTTCCCCTCTTTTTTTCTCTCTTTGCTCCTCGCTCCTTCTGAGCAAAAACAGGGGCTTGAGTGACCATTTTTGCCGCAAGCACAGAGACCTGCGTACCCGGACCATTCTACTACATTCTTATAAGGGGTTCTCTGTGTATAAAAATGTATTCTTTTGGCAGAAAATGCCGTTTTTTTCAGTAAATTCTTGCATATTTCAAAAAAAAGTCGTATCTTTGCACACCTTTTTGTTTGTAAGGGCATTAAAGAGATGGCTATTTATTCATAACCAACCAAAATGGAGCGAAACAATGAACTTAGGACAGCGTGGGATTTTGTTGAAAATACGGGGCGCAGTATTTTCCTGACAGGCAAGGCTGGAACGGGCAAAACGACGTTCCTCAAGACCGTTGTTCAGCGCTCGCGCAAGCACTCTGTTGTCGTTGCCCCCACAGGGGTGGCAGCCATCAATGCCGGCGGTGTGACCATCCACTCGTTCTTCCAATTGCCGTTGTCGCCGTTTGTGCCGGGAGCCAAAATAGAACGGAAGTTTGAGTTCAGCAAGGAAAAGCGCAAGATTATCGCTTCTATCGACTTGTTGATTATAGACGAAATCTCGATGGTCAGAGCGGACCTGCTGGACGCTATCGACCAGGTTCTCAGACGCTTTCGCGACAGATACCAACCTTTCGGTGGAGTGCAAATGCTGATGATAGGCGACCTCGCACAACTGACTCCTGTCGTTACGCCTGAAGATGAAAAACTCCTTCAACCATACTACAGCACGCCCTATTTCTTTGGCTCAAAAGCGTTGAAACAAGTCGATTACGTCACAATCCAGTTATCGTATGTGTACCGCCAGCAGGACAGCACATTCATCGACATTCTGAACCAAGTGCGAGAGGGGAAGCCCTCACCAGAAGCCCTTGCCATGCTGAATCAGCGTTATCAGCCCCGTTTCAGCCCGCAGCCGGACACGCCGTATATCCGCCTGACCACGCACAACCAGACCGCCAATCATTACAACGAAAGCGAACTTGCCAAACTGCCCGGTACGGCATACACCTACCGAGCCGAAGTGAGCGGCACGTTCCCTGACTATTCTTTCCCCACGGCAGAAACATTGGTTCTGAAACCTGGGGCGCAGGTGATGTTTGTCAAGAACGATATTTCCGGCAAGCACCTGTATTACAATGGCCGTATCGGGCGGGTTACCGTCGTTGGGAAACACTCTGTTTCGGTACGTTGTGAAGGTGACAATCAGGACATACAGGTGGAACCTCTCGAGTGGGAGAACGCTCACTACACGCTGAATGAGCAGACCAACCAGATAGAAACAGAGGTACTTGGTACGTTCAGGCAGTACCCTTTGCGTCTGGCATGGGCCATCACTATTCACAAAAGCCAGGGGCTGACGTTTGACCGTGCTATAATTGATGCCAATCAGTCGTTTGCGCCGGGTCAGGTGTATGTGGCACTCAGCCGCTGCAGGTCGCTGCAGGGGCTGGTCCTTGCCTGCCCGCTTTCACCCCGTGCCATCATCAACGACAGGGAGGTGGAAGACTATATTTCTCAGCAAGAAGGCAAAGCGGCGCAAAGTATCACGCAGCTGCCTGAACTGAAGCAAGAATACGAGCGGCACTTGTTGCTGCAACTATTCGACTTCCACCTGATTTTGCAACAAGAGGAATCCATGTCGAGACTGTTTACAGAGTACTTCGCACATAGCCATCCGCTGCTGCGGAAATTGCATGATGAGGCACTAACAGACCTCAGACAAAAGGTGATGGATATCTCCCTGAAATGGCAACAAAAAATTCAGTCCCTGACTGTTGAACAGTTGCGAGGGACTGAATTTCTGGAACGTGTAGGGCGCAGTGCCGCTTATTTCGACAGCACGCTTAATACAATCTTATCCAAGCCGTTAGACCTAACCAAGTTGGTGCAAACGAATAACAAACAGGCTGCAAGGAGACTGAAGAATCTGCTCGGCGAAGAACGTCAAACTTTTTTAACCATGCATTACCTGCTCGGGCAGATTGCCGAACAAGGTTTTACGGTCAATAACTATCTTAGGCTAAAGCAGTTAGCCATGCTGAACGCCATTGATGCAGATACGGCTAAGCCGAAACGCAAACCACGTTCAAAATCCAATAGGAAATAATTGTGCCATCAAACAAACAAGAAAAATAAGTTCTGCTGCGAAGAGCAAGACTGCTATGATTACGTATATCAGCAAAAGATTCATATCGGGACTATTGTTTTTGAATATTGTGTGGTTATAGCAACCATACCAACCCAAAAGGGAGGGGGAAAATTGCTCACCCTACGGAGAGGGTAAGCAGACCGTATAGAGATGGTAGGCTGAAGGTATGAGATGGTATGGGGAGACCTAAGTCTGCCTGTTTTGACATCTATAGATTACAGAATTCACTTTTTTAGCATTTTTTTGCCCAAAAATTTGGAAAACCCCGAATGATTAACGTATCTTTGCACTCGCATTCGCGTTCGACAACGAGATCGCAAAAGAATGAGGCCGCCTACAAGCTCTGGCCTCATTGAAGCGACTCGTGTCTCCGCTCTCCCCATACGAAACTTCGTTTCTAATGGGGGCCCCAATTTACTGCTTTATTAACTTTTTAACATTATTATCATTATGAGCAATTCTACTCAAACCCCTCGTGAGGAACAGGTTAACCTCCGCATTGTTGATCATCTTGACAAGCAAAGCCTGCCTGAACCCGTACAGGAGATGCTGACCTTGGCAAGTACTCCGGATGAGGAAGACATCCTCTTGTTGTCGGTGCTTACAGGCGCAAGCGCGTGCGTACCTAATCTGTATTTCCGTTACGGTCCCACCGCCAAACGTTACTATGCCAACCTGCAACTGTTCGTGATGGCAGCTCCCGCCTCGGGAAAAGGTATTGCGGGACAAGTGCAGAACATGGTGAAAGTGGTGGATGAACAACACTCTTTGTTTATCCCCGGAGACAGCACCTACCCTGCGTGGTTCAATGCGCTATACGAACAGAATGGCTGCGGCTACATGCACGAAAGCGAAGGGTCGGTGATTACGGACATCTGGGGTGCCTCGGTGATGAACTACAACACGGCGCTCAGAAAGGTTGCGGAACATGAGCAGATCAGCAGGAACCGCGTTCTTACAGGTAAGATGGTGATAGAATGTCCCAAACTGTCCATGCTGCTGACAGGAACGTTCAATCAGTATAGGACACTGGTTCCGAACGTGGAGAACGGCTATTTCTCGCGCCTGCTGACGCTGTTTGTGCAAGGCACGAATCCGTTTAGCAAAAAATATGTGACGAGCCTTTCTGCGCAGTCCGTTATTCCTGAGAAGGTGGGGAACAGACTATTGGAGTTGTACGAGACGCTGCACCAAGACGAGGAGAAAGAGTGGACTCTTACTCAGGAGCAGAAGGACATGCTGGGAGAGCATCTGGAGACGGAGTACAAGACGCTGATAATGATGCTTGGGCAGAATTTCCATTCCGCAGTGGTGAGAATGGCGATTCAGATAGAACGAATTGCCATGATTCTGTCGGCATTGCGCGGCAATCTAGAAGTCTGCAATGATGAGGATTTTCTGACTGCACTGATGATTGGAAACAAACTGCTGCAGCACATGGCCATGGCTTTCCGCCTGATTGAAGGCGATGCGCAACGAGCCATTCCCGACATCAAGCCTCTGGACCAACGGCGCATCCTATTCAAGCAACTGAAGAACGAGTACGACAGAAAAACTCTCCTGCAAGAAGCCAAGGCGCAGGGCATCGCTGTTCGCACCGCGGACCGCTGGAATGCTGACTGGATAGAAACCGGTCAAGTAACCAAACAAAGTCACAACACCTTCCGAAAAGTCGCGTAATTGCATGGCAACATTGGCAACATGGCAATATTGGCAATTTAATAATGGTTGATTTTCAGTATATCACAATAGAAGTTGCCAATGTTGCCAATTTTTATTTCAAAAGGGGACGCTCACTTTTTTAGGAAAAGTGTCCATAATTTAGTTTGGGATTCTTTTCAAACAAGAAACCCTTTACTTGAATCCACAGAATCCACAATGCCTGCAGCCAGTTCATATCCGTGAAAGTGCGATATTTCCACCGGGCACGCCAAGTATTGCCGGCAAGGGAGTCATGGCAAGGGTTCGTCAACCATAAAGGCCATGATGGCTGCTACGGCATGGATTTTAATGAAACTAATGAGGGACTCAAGTTTCTTTGTGCAGATTATTGGCGAGCTATAATATACAAACTAAAGTAACCTATAATCCTATTTGTTAGAATTAGATAATACTTAAGGAGTGACTAACTAAACATTTTTTGTATACGCATAAGTGATTCGGAATAAGATCCTCATGATAGAGTACAAAACATTTCTTGGTTGAGAAACAATGACAATCCAATGCAGTCATCATATTCGTATCCACCATGTACAACAAAGAGCGAATTACATCATAGTGTGGATTTCCCCAAGACGAATTTTCTTTCAAGATAATATTGGGAGAAATAGTAGAGTTCATGATTATTTTTAACTCCTTATTTCATGAAACATCACCTTTTTGACATCAGCCACCATAGTAGCAATATCTTCGATAGCCACTGCTCCTCCCCACATCCT
>CAMOMF010000003.1 GCA_946619625.1 uncultured Bacteroidales bacterium | reverse complement strand
AGACGGATTATTACTATGGGATTTGCTATTTATTTAAAGAATGGCCATCTCGATATGCATGTGCAAGCGAGCCCCAAACAATCGCAATTTGGACCGGAGCAGATATTGTCTCTCGTTGGGAAAAAAGTATGGATGGGGGCAGCACATGGACTAATATTGCATGCACCTCGTATCAATACACGGAATCTAATCCCTCTGCAGGGGTAGTAAAGTATCGAGTACTGGGGACAAACGGAACATATAGTAATGTCGTAACCATCACCTATGTTGATGCCGTTCCGTCTAATATTCAGACCCTACCCGGTGCGACAAACACTCTAACGGTAGATGATACTATTATCTTTACTGTCGATGTGGTTGATAATGGATATACGTACCAATGGAAGAAAGACGGCACAGATATTCCCAATGCAGTGAACCACAGACACAAAGTTGCCGCCATGAAAACAAAACACGCGGGAATTTACACATGTGTTGTATCCAATGGCTGTAATGAAGTCACATCGAGTTCGGCTAGGCTAATAATCAATAAGTGTGCACAAGTCATCGATTTCCCGGAAATTCCAACGCAGATTTATTCTTCCGGGCTAACCTATACGCTCCCCAAGAAAACAGATAAAGGGTTGACCATTCTCTATCAGAGTATGGATGCCACTGTCGCAACGGTAAGCGGAAATGTGGTGACTATCAAGGCTCCAGGTTCTACAATCATAACAGCAACTCAGACCGGTGATGCCAATTATCTGGAAGCGACACCTGTTTCCCGCACATTGGTGGTCAACAAACGAACACAGACTATTACGTTTGATTCCATACCGGAAAAGACATATGAGGACCTTCCATTCACTTTGCCACAGAAAACGAACGAGGGCTTAACTATCTCATATAGAAGCACCAACACCAGCGTTGCCACCGTCAGTGGAAACACGGTTACTATCAAGAAACCGGGTACTACTGAGATAATAGCATCACAAGCCGGTGACGCAACTCGCTATCCGGCAGCCGAGGTGTCTCAAACGCTTGTTGTAAAGAAGGCCGCCCAGTACATCACGTTTGGCACGCTCAACAACAAAACGTATGGAGACGCTCCTTTCGCACTGAACGAAGTTAGCAGCAAAAACTTGCCTATCAAGTATGAAAGCAGCGATACGGCGGTCGCGACGATCAACGGAAACATGGTGACTATCAAGAAACCCGGTACGACAACCATCACGGCTTCACAGGCCGGCAACGCCTACTATCTGGCGGCAGATCCTGTTTCTCAAAGTTTCACCGTCAACAAGGCCAACCAGTCCATCAACTTCCCGAGCATCAACTCTATGCCTTATGGAAGTGCCGACCTCTCCCTTGCCGAATTAACAGACAAAGGCGAGCCTATCACATACGTTAGCAGTGACACCACTATTGCTACTATCATTGACAACCATGTCGTACACATCACGGGCGCAGGTACAACCAATATCTCTGCTTCTCAAACGGGAAACGATTATTTCAACCCCGCTCAGACAATTACTCAAGTCCTGACGGTAACCAAGGCCAATCAGGTCATCAACTTCCCTGCAATCCCTGCATGCACATTTGGGCAAGACACATTCTCTTTGGTCGCCACTGTTAATTCAGGACTGGAGATTGTTTTCGAGAGTTCCAACGATGCAGTTGCAACTGTCTCGGGAAAGGTGGTAACCATTGTCGGTGCCGGTCAATGTTTTATCACGGCTTCAGTTCCCGGGAACAAGAACTATTATACAGCCACATCTGTAGAGCAGGCCTTGGTGGTAGATAAGGCACAACCGGTTATTGAGTTCACAACTATCGAAGGCGAACATACATATGGTGATAACCCGATTGCCTTAAGCGCAAGCAGCAATAACGGCGAAGTACTCTTCACATCGTCCAATCCGTCGAAGTTGTTTATCTTCGGAGGGAATGCTATCATACAAGGCGCCGGAACATTCACCATAACCGCATCTCTTGAGGAAGATGCAAACCACCTCGCGGCTTCTACATCCCAAGTAATTACAGTAAACAAAGCGGCTCTGACTGTAGCAGCCGACAATCTCTCGCGCACATATGGAGACGCTAATCCTGATCTAACTTATGCAATCAGTGGCTTTGTGAATGGCGATACCAATCTTGACCTCACATCAACCATTAGTATCTCTACCACCGCCACGTCAACTTCTGCGGTTGGCACCTATGAGATATCGCCGGTTGCTACCGTAGATGACAACTACTCGATTACCTGTAGGAAAGGTGTTTTGACTATAGAGAAAGCATCGTTAGTCATATCCACTCAAGCCAGCAGGGAATACGGTGAAAACAACCCGGATTTCGAGTACACCTATACCGGTTTTAAGAACAACGAGACAAGTACTGTGCTCACGACATTGCCGCAAGCCTACACCACGGCCAAGAGAACCAGTTCCGTTGGTACATATCCTGTGTACATCAGTGGTGCCGCCGCAACAAACTACAACATCTCGTATGAGACGAGTTCGTTAATCGTTGAGCAGGCCCCGCTAACCATCACGGCATTGGATGCTACTCGCAAGAGATTGCAGCCTAATCCCGAGTTCCAATTGAGTATTGTGGGTTTCAAACTCAATGATAGTATCTCCTCACTGGAACAACTGCCGACGATTCAATGTGCTGCCGACATCAATTCTCCTGCCGGAACATATCCGATAGTCCTGCTGAATGACGGTCACGCCACCAACTATAGTTATACCCTGGTTAATGGCACATTGACGGTGGAAAAACTGACATATACTATCGTAGTCAATTCACAAGACGATTCAATGGGAACCACCAGCGGAACCGGCATGTATGACGAAGAGGCGACAATAACCATTTCGGCAACGCCTGCTCAGCACTATCACTTTGTAAGTTGGAATGACGGCGCAACTGATAATCCTCGCACCGTACGTGTATCTGCTGATGTTACTTATACCGCATTGTTTGCCATTAACCAATATGTAATCGCAGCTTCTGCTAACGACGGATCAATGGGTTCGGTTACCGGTGGGGGCACGTTTGATTATGGAACAACAGTCACCTTGACCGCTACACCTAACGAAGGCTATCAATTCAACCGCTGGACCGATAACAACACCGACAATCCTCGTCTGATTACTGTTACCGAAAACAAGTTCTACAAAGCAGAGTTTGGCCGGAAACAGTGTGTTGTAAACGTTAGTACTTCTGATTACAACATGGGTGTTGTCTCCGGAGGTGGCATATATGACTACGGAACAAATGTTGAGTTACGAGCCACTCCCAATTCCGGATACGTGTTTAGCCATTGGAGCAATGGAGAAACCACGAACCCATACACTGTAACCCTTACTGGTGACCTAAGTATTGAGGCCTTCTTCAAAGAAAACACCAATGCCTTAGGTGACATCAATGGCGATTCGGGTTCGACAACACAAAAGATCCTCCTGGATGGTAAAATCTATATCCTCAGAGGAGGGAAGACCTATACCGTAGAGGGTCAAGAAGTTCGGTAGTAATATGAAACCAAAAGAAACAATGATATGAAAAAAGTTTTTTCTCTTCTGTTTACTATTTTGACAAGCAGTTTAATGTTTGCGACGGACTTTTATGACTTCTCAACCTTGAATGTGTCCCCAAGTGCCATGTCTATTACGAATGGTTCTGTTAGTTACAACTCGTCCAAGGGGTATTATGAAGTGTCGAATAATGCGAATGACACATTGTCTATGACCATAAGCGGTGTGCCAAACGTGGCGTTTATGTTTTGGGCTGAAACCTCTAAGAAGGCGTTCAAAATAAAACCAAACGATTGTATTCAATTGGATGGAGCTACTCGTACACTTAGGATTAGCAATCTGAACATCAACGATATTGTCACTATTTGGGTTGCCTCCAAAGGCTCATCCGCTGCTAATTCATTTAGCGGAGGTCTAACCAATTGTACTCTTTATAGTGGAAACCTTACTCAATCGAATTATTCGTATCCGTTGGTATATGAAAGAGTCTCTTTCCAAGCTACTGCCTCTACTATCGAAATCACCAATACGGCTGGAGGCTATTGTTTAGCAGAGATTTCCATAGGGCAAAATCAAACCCCTCAACATAGCGGTACATGTGGACCAAACTTAACATGGACACTAAACAATGGTGTGCTGACCATCTCCGGTACAGGGAATATGACTAATTATTCGATGATGGATCCTTATGCTCCTTCGCCTTGGCATTCGTATAGTTATGATATTACTCGTGTTATTATTGATGATGGGGTCACAAGCATTGGAAACGATGCTTTCTCTGAGTGTAGATTAACTTCTGTCACTATCCCCAATAGTGTCACAAACATTGGAAACTATGCTTTCTATTTTTGCACTGAATTAGCTTCCGTTATAATCCCCAATAGTGTCACGCAAATTGGAGAGGGAACCTTCTTGGGCTGCAGCAGCTTGGCTTCCGTTACCATTCCCAATAGCGTAACAAGTATTGGAGAGTCTGCTTTCGCTTCTTGCACCGGATTGATATCTGCCACTATCCCAAATAGTGTAACAAGTATTGGAAGGAATGCTTTCAACGATTGCAGAGTCTTAACTTCCGTCACTATTCCCGGCAGTGTGATAAGCATTGGGGATCATGCTTTTGATCATTGCAGCGTACTTGACACTGTTTATTGCGAAAGTTCAACTCCTCCGCAATTGGGGGAATGGGCATTTGATAACACCTCATCCTCTTTCAAAATTCATGTCCCGTGTGGTGCTCTTGAAACATATAGAACGGCGAACGAGTGGCAATCGTATGCCTCTAAAATACATAATCCGCCTAGTGCAACCATCCAAACGGCTCCATTAGTAGAGGGAACCGGCCAGGTTAATGCACCGCAGACTATTTGTGATTCAACTCTGGAAGCAATTCCCGCAGATGGATATCGTTTTGTACAATGGAACGATAGTTGCACAGATAATCCCCGAATCATTGATCCTGAAGTAGAAGCCACCTACATCGCTGAATTTGCTAAATCTGACACCTGTGGTGGAAATCTTTCATGGATTTTAAGGAATGACACATTGTTTATCTCAGGCTCTGGACCAATGACAAATTGGGAGAATGATACGCTGGTTCCTTGGCATGCAAATCATCTTACATTTAACGCTGTTGTAATCAATAACGGCGTTTCAACGATAGGCGACTATGCTTTCTCAGGTGACAGAAACTTGACATCTGTTACATTACCAGAAACAGTAATAACCATAGGAGAGTGCGCTTTCTTTGGTTGTAGCAATCTGACAAGCTTGTCAATTCCGCAAAGTGTAACGTCTATAGGGAATGCGGCATTTGCTGTAAGCGGATTGTCTTCGGTGGCCATCCCGGGAAACATTTCGAGTATTGCCAATTCAACTTTCTTCTATTGTAGTGGATTATCATCACTCGTTATTGGTACTAATGTAGAAACAATTGAAACAGGCGCATTCTCAGGTTGCAGCAACTTACAAACAATTATTTGTTATAACTCGACTCCACCGGCGGTGGAGAATAATGCGCTACAGGGCGTCCCGAATACTGCTATTGTTTATGTTCCTATAGAGTCTATAACTATTTATCAAACTCATGCTGTATGGGGTCAATTCGACGTGCGGCCGTTGAATGTTACGTCATTGGAGGACTTCCCCGTAGGATTGGCTTTTAACGATATTCTCACTAACCCGAAGATTAAAGTGTTTACGCTACAAGGCAATGATGTAACTGCCCAACGTGATAACCTTCCCAGCGGTACATACATCATCCGCCTCGGGAATAAGGCTGGGAAGGTAACTATTAAATAAGTCGAAAAACAATCCTTCTCACCGCCGGCATACGCAAAGATACTATAGGTAGAAAAGTAGAGTAGTCTTATTGACGAATACAATTGAACCTTTCAGCGGCAATGGCTAACAACTATTGCCGCTTTCATATAGTATCATCTTCGTTATAGGCTCTATGCAGCAGTTGTAACCATCCATTGTAACCATCCATTAAAGTACAGTTATATTCAAAAGTGAGGACTGTAACTTCAATTGGTTACATCCCTAATGGTATGATTTATAAGGGTTATTGATTGGATGGTTACGTCAGTCCGACTCCCATTGACCTTTGACTTCCGCCCGCCTAATTCTTCCACATCTTGAAACGTTACAAACTCGTGGCATTCGCTATACATTTATGAGATGGCCTTGCGTACCCCTTGCATATATCTTGCTGAAGCAGCGCATCTTCCCTCATCCCTCCTTAAACTCCTTAAACCTCTTGAACTCCTTGAACCCTTCGCCCTACACCATTTTGTGCTGGGTTTGTGACTGTTTTAGAGCAAAAACATAACAAAAAGCTATGAATTAGTGCGAAAATAGGTAAAAAATTTGGACATATCAAAAAAAAGTAGTAACTTTGCAGCCGATTTTAATTAGATTGACGTATTATGCTTAAAAATATTCTTTCCATCACCGGAAAACCCGGTTTGTACAAACTGGTCAGTCGGGGCAACAACATGCTCATCGTCGAGTCGCTCGTCGATGGCAAACGTATGCCCACTTATGCTCGCGACAAAATCGTCAGCCTTGCCGATGTGTCCATGTTCACCAATGCGGACGACATCGCACTCTGGCAGGTTTTGGAGAACATCAAAAAGCACGAGGACGGCAAGCCCGCTTCCATTGACACCAAGAAGGCGGACAAGAAAGAACTTGCCGACTATATGACCATCGTACTGCCCGATTGGGACCACGACCGCGTTTATCCCTCCGACATCCGCAAACTTGTACAATGGTATAACATATTGATTAACGCTAAAATAACTGAGTTCGAGCCAAAAGAGGAAGTTGCTTCTTAAAGATATTATCGATATTATCGAATCGGTAGCCCCCCTGTCCTCGCAAGCCGATTGGGACAATTCGGGACTGCAGATTGGTCACAACGATGCTGACGTAGCGTCCGTGCTTTTGTGTACGGATGTTACTGAGGCCGTTATGGATGAAGCCATCCGAAAAAACTGCCAATTGATCCTCTCTCACCACCCCCTACTCTTCCACCCACTCTCCACTATCCAAGGGCGTACCTTCCAAGAGCGTGTGACATTAAAAGCCATCCGGCACGATATTTCCATTTACTCTTCACACACACCCATGGACCGATACCAACATGGTACAAGCGGCTACATGGCCAAACGACTTGGTATCACTGATTATCACACTCTTTCTGACGACGGGTATGGAGTTATCGGCAATCTGCCCCACCCGCTCACCGTTGAGGAGATGCTTGCTGCAACCAAACATGCTTTCCGCACAACTGCCATCCGTTACACACTGCCTGACAAAAAGACCATCAGCCGTGTGGCTTGTGGCAGCGGAGCGTGTGCTGACTTCATGGAGGATGCGATCGGTCAGGGCGCAGACGCTTTTATCTCCGCCGACTACAAGCACCATCAGTTCCTGCAAGCCGAGGGCAGAATCATGCTTCTTGACATCGGGCATTTCGAGTCCGAGCAATGGATTAAGCAGATTTACAGCGACTTGCTCAAAGACTCACCGGTCCGGCTGCTCTGTGCCGATGCAGACAAAAGCCCCGTCATGGCATACTGCTGAATACGACAATCGTCAAACCATCAAAACGAATATAAACAAAAAATTATACAATATTATGGCAAGAAGAATTGACCCGAGTGAACTCTCTATCGAGGAAAAACTCAAAGCACTTTACGAACTGCAATTGGTAGACTCCAAAATTGATAGTCTCCGCGTTCTCCAAGGAGAACTGCCGCAGGAAGTAAAAGACATGGCCGACGACATCGAAGGTCTCAAGACACGTCTCGCAAATATCGAGGCGGAAATGAAGGGCTGCGAACTGCGTATCAGCGAGATGCGCGTCAAGATTGACATGGCGCAGTCCGCTATCAGCAAGTTCAAAGAGCAACAAAACAACGTACGCAACAACCGCGAATACGACGCTCTCTCCAAAGAAATTGAGTTCAACCAACTCGACATCGAACTCAGCCAAAAACGTATCGGTGAAAGCAACGAGATGCTGGAGCGCAAAACAGCCGAGAAAGCTAAGACCGTTACCGAAATTGAAGAGCGCACTTCCGACCTCAACCAGAAACGTGCAGAACTGAACGACATCCTCGCAGAAACCAAAGAGCAGACCGAGACCCTCATGATTCGTGCCGGCAAACTGGAAGGCAACATCGAAGACCGACTTCTCGCCGCCTTCAAACGCCTGCGTAAGAATGCACGAAACGGACTCGCTGTTGTTACCGTCGAGCACGACGATGTGCGCAAGTTCGACGCCTGCGGAGGTTGCCACAACCGTATTCCCGCTCAACGACAACTGGACATCCGTCTCCGCAAGAAAATCATACCTTGCGAGTACTGCGGACGTATCCTCATCGACCCGGATTTGGCAGCCTTGGTTAAACCGGTTAAAATACGCTAATCAACTGTCATATGCGCCGCAATCTCCGTTTCCTGACAGTCCTCATCGCTTCACTGGCGATGATGGCGGCATGTTCTACCAAGCCGCTGCGCGTACAGCAGATTGACACCGAAGTGATCCTGATTGACTCTTCTCTCAACGCCGTTCAGGACACTGGCTACCTCGCACACCTTCAGCCGCTTAGGGACTCCATGAACATACTCCTTGACGAAGTCATCGGGTACCTCCCCGAGGCCATGAGTGCCTTTCTGCCCGAGTCGCCGCTATCCAATTGGGCAGCCGACGCGCTCCTTTTCCCTCTGCGCGCCAACCGTCCCGACAAGGCGGATTTTGCCGTTGTCAACATAGGCGGCTTGCGCTGCAACTGGCCAGCAGGCAACCTTACCATACGTTCCATTTTCGAACTTATGCCCTTTGAGAACCAAGTGGTGGTACTCACTCTGAGCGGTGAAAAAGTCATCCTACTTGCCAATCAGATGGCTGCACAGGGAGGACAAGGTGTCAGCGGCATGACATTTGTCATCGACCCCGTCTCCAAGACCGCACAGGATATACGCGTACAAGGCAAGCCTGTAGATGCCGGAAAGGACTATTTTGTCGTCACCAGCGACTACCTCAGTGGCGGTGCAGACGGTATGGATGCATTGGCACAGTTCAAGGAGCGCGAGTTTATTGGCAAAAAGATCCGGGCGCAGTACATCGACTACGCCAAGACTCTCACCGCCAACAATCAGCCCATCGCCGCCAAATGCGACGGGCGCGTACGCGTACGCGAATAATTATTAAGGAATACATTTACAACTACCAATCATATATGAACGACTTTCTAAACTTCTCGTCCAAACATCTGGGACTCAACTCCATGCACGTGGAGAAAGTACTGAACGACTCTTTCAACAGGGTCAATGTCCCTCAAGTGCAGGGCGGCGGATATATATCTCCCTCTATCCTCGAGGAACGTCAACTGAACGTCACCCAAATGGACGTGTTCTCGCGCCTTATGATGGACCGCATCATCTTCCTCGGGACAGAGGTCAACGACTACACTGCCAACGTTATTCAGGCACAATTGCTCTACTTGGACTCGGCAGATGCCGACAAAGATATCAGTATTTACCTCAACACCCCCGGCGGCTCGGTATATGCCGGTTTGGGTATCTACGACACCATGCAGTTCATCCGCTCGCAGGTTTCCACTATCTGCACAGGAATGGCTGCCTCGATGGGAGCCGTTCTACTGGTTGCCGGTGCAGAGGGCAAACGCGCCGCACTGCCACACTCACGCATCATGATTCACCAACCCATGGGCGGAGCGCAAGGACAGGCTTCCGACATGGAAATCACCGTCAAGGAGATACTCAAACTCAAAACCGAACTCTACCAAATCATCGCCGACCACTCGCACAACTCCATCGAGCGCATTACTGCCGACTCCGACCGCGACCACTGGATGACCGCACAGGAGGCGCTCGACTACGGCATGATTGACCGCGTTTACACCAAGAAATAATGGCTAAAGACAAACAACACACCTGCTCGTTCTGCGGACGTCCCCACCCTCTTCTTATTATGGGCGAGGGCGGCGTGAGTATCTGTCCCGACTGTGTACAGCTGGCAGCCGATGTGGTCAAGCAACAGACCGCATCGAAAGACCGCGCCGGCATACCCCAACTGAACAACGTACCCAAACCCGCGGAAATAAAAGCCTATCTCGACCAGTACGTCATTGGGCAGGACGAGGCGAAAAAGACGCTCTCTGTGGCAGTCTACAACCACTACAAGCGCCTCAACCAAACCACTGACGACGAGGTGGAGATTGAGAAGTCCAACATCATCCTGGTAGGACGTACCGGCACGGGAAAAACTCTGTTGGCACGCACTATCGCCAAGATGCTGCAAGTGCCTTTCGCCCAAGTGGACGCCACTGTTCTCACGCAGGCGGGTTACGTGGGCGAGGATGTTGAGTCGCTGCTCTCACGACTGTTGCAGGCTTGCGATTTTGATGTCAAGCAGGCGGAACGCGGAGTCGTTTTTATTGATGAGATTGACAAAATTGCCCGCAAGGGCGACAACCCCAGCATCACACGCGATGTATCCGGCGAAGGTGTTCAGCAGGCGCTGCTCAAACTGTTGGAAGGTTCCATCGTGAACGTGCCGCCTCAAGGGGGACGCAAGCACCCCGAACAGGAGTTCCTGCACGTCAATACACAGAACATCCTTTTCATTTGTGGTGGGGCGTTCGATGGCATCGAGCGGCTCATAGGGCAACGACTCAACACCCAGATGATAGGTTTCGAGGCGCAACAGTCCACCAAGAAACTGGACAAGGACAACATGCTCAAGTACATCGCCCCGCAAGACCTGAAGGCATTCGGACTCATACCCGAGATTGTAGGACGTCTGCCCATCCTCACCTACCTCAATCCATTGGACAGGACCGCCCTGCGCAGTATCCTCACCGAACCCAAGAACGCCCTCATCAAGCAGTACACCAAACTGCTTGGGATGGACGGTGTCAGTCTCTCTTTCGACGACGACGCGCTGGACTATATCGTAGAGCAGTCGCTGCAGTACAAACTGGGAGCCCGCGGACTACGCGCCCTGTGCGAGAGTATCATGATGGACGTGATGTACAATGTGCCCTCCTCCGATGTCAAGCAGTACCGCGTCACCCTTGATTTCTGTAAAGCGCAACTCGCCAAAGCAGACATGCTGAAACTGTCCGCAACGGTATGACAGCCTATTCATAAACCAATCTAACAAGACCACTAAACGGCTACACTCAACACATATGAACATCCATTTTATAGCCATAGGCGGAGCCGCCATGCACAACCTGGCGATGGCAGTGGCTGCTAAAGACGGGTACCACGTCACCGGCTCAGATGACGAGATTTTCGACCCTGCCAAATCGCACTTGGAGGCAGCCGGACTGCTCCCAAAAGAGATGGGATGGCACCCCGAGCGTATCACCAAAGACCTCGATGCCGTCATTCTGGGCATGCACGCCCGGCAGGACAACCCCGAACTGCTGCGCGCCAAGCAGTTGGGGTTGAAGATATACTCGTTCCCCGAGTACCTCTACGAGCAGACCAAAGACAAAGTCCGCATCGTTGTGGGGGGCTCGCATGGCAAAACCACCACTACGGCAATGATACTGTATGTGCTGAACA
The DNA here is from genome assembly GCA_946619625.1 of uncultured Bacteroidales bacterium. Taxonomy (GTDB): domain Bacteria; phylum Bacteroidota; class Bacteroidia; order Bacteroidales; family Paludibacteraceae; genus Colicola. The sequence goes on along the minus strand of CAMOMF010000003.1, from coordinate 2,701 downwards.
AATTGGGCATCGAGGCAGACTACATGGTCGGCGCGCAGATTGAAGGGTTCGAGCGCATGGTCCGCCTCTCCGATACTGCCAAATACGCAGTCTTCGAGGGCGACGAATACCTCACCTCACCGCTTGACCCGCGCTCCAAGTTCCACCTCTACCACCCGCATATTGCCATTCTCACCGGCATTGCATGGGACCATATCAACGTTTTCCCCACTTTCCCCGAGTATGTGGACACTTTCCGCCGGTTTGTGGACCTCATCGAACCCAAAGGGCACCTTATCTACTATCAGGGCGACGAGAACCTGCGCAACATTGCCTCAGAGGCACGCGCAGATATCACTTGCCATCCCTACGACGCCCTGCAAACAGAGCGCCATTTGGGCGTTTTTGGCAAACACAACCTGCAGAACATGCACGCCGCGATGTTGGCATGCGAACAGATAGGGGTCACCCCGCAGCAGTTCATGGATGCCATCCATTCTTTCTCCGGCGCGTCTAACCGTCTGGAGTTGATATGCAAGCAGGCGGACCGTGTCGCGTACAAGGATTTTGCCCACTCGCCATCCAAACTGCGTGCTACCATCAACGCCGTGCGCGAAGAGTATCCACAGTTGCGCCTGGTGGCTGTTATGGAGTTGCACACCTTCTCCAGCCTCATGGAGAACTTCCTCCCGCAGTACAACGGCTGTATGGCAGAGGCGGACATTGCCTACGTATATTTCAACCCAAAAGTAGTGGAACATAAGCGCCTCAAGCCTATCACCAGGGAACAAGTAGCGGCTGCGTTCGCAACGCCGAACATACGCGTCTTTACCGACTCGCAAGAGCTGCAAGAGGCGCTCTCCTCCTTGGATTATGCCGGCACTGCGCTGCTGATGATGTCCTCCGGCACGTTCGATGGTATTCATATCAACGACTTCGCCACCCGACTTCTGACCAAGTAATGTTGCCTGCACCCCCTGCCTTCCTGAACTCCTGAACGCGAAGCGAACGACCGAGCCTGTCGAGGGAGAACTCCTGCACTCCTGTAACTCCTAAAATCATGACCAAACAAACCAAAAAAGACTACCTCTATATGCGCATGGCGCGCGTCTGGGCGGAAAACAGTTACTGCATCCGCCGCCAAGTGGGTGCGCTGATGGTGAAAGAACAGCGCATCATCTCCGATGGCTACAACGGCACGCCTTCCGGCTTTGAGAACGTGTGCGAGGACGAGAACAACGTCTCCAAGCCCTATGTGCTGCACGCCGAGGCAAACGCCATCTCCAAGGTGGCACGCTCGCACAACTCGTCCGATGGCGCTACGCTGTACGTCACCGCCTCGCCTTGTATCGAGTGTGCCAAACTGATTATTCAGTCCGGCATTCAACGTGTCGTTTATGGCGAACTGTACCGTCTCACGGATGGCATCGATTTGCTCAAGCGCGCCGGTGTACAAGTTGAATACCTGCCCGTAGAAGAGTTCTCCTCCACTCCTAATTAAATAAAACTCCCACAACAATGAAAAAATACCTTTTCCCCACCATTACTATTGCCTTTCTGCTGATAGGTTTCCTCATCGGAAATAGTGTCAGCAACAAAGCCAAAGCCCAACAAATCAACTGGGCGCGTCTGCTCGCACCGCAGTCCAAAGTGGACCAACTGCTGCAGATGATGAACTCCAACTACGTGGATGCCATCAATGTGGACAGTATCACCGAAGAAATCATGCAGGTCCTGGTGGAAAAACTCGACCCACACTCTGCCTATATCTCCAAGAAAGACCTCGAGATGGTCAACTCCGAGTTGTCCGCCTCTTTCTCCGGTATTGGCGTGCAGTTCAACATCCAGAACGACACCGTCTGCATCGTTGCCGTTATCCCGGGCGGACCTTCTGAGGGCGTAGGAGTGCTTGCAGGCGACAAGATCATCTTCGTGGATGACTCCGTCTTTACCGGCAAAAGCATGAACAACGAGAAAGTGATGCACACGCTCCGCGGACCCAAAGACACGCAGGTCAAACTGACTATCAAGCGGTATGGCACGCCCGATTTGCTTCATTACACCATCACGCGCGGCGACATCCCCGTGCACTCGGTGGACGCCTCTTTCCTGATGGGCGACCACATCGGTTATATCAAGGTGAACAAGTTCTCCGAAACCACCTACGACGAGTTCATGCAAGCACTTGCCAAACTCAAGGCGGAGGGGGCGCAATCGTATATGGTGGACCTGCGCGAGAACTCCGGCGGATACATGGACCAGACTATCAAGATGGCGAACGAGTTCCTCCATGCCGGACAGATGATTGTTTATGCCGAGGGACGTGCCTATCCGCGTTTTGAAGCGAAAGCCAACGGTTTGGGCAGGTTCAAGGACGTGCCGCTGGTGGTACTTATCAACGAGTTCTCCGCCTCCGCTTCGGAGATTTTTGCCGGTGCTATGCAGGACAACGACCGCGCCCTGGTCATCGGACGCCGTTCGTTCGGGAAAGGGCTGGTACAGCAACAGATACCTTTCTCCGACGGTTCTGCCGTTCGCCTCACGGTGGCACGCTACTACACCCCTTCGGGACGCTGCATACAGAAACCCTACACGCTGGGTGACCAACTCGACTACGAGAAAGACCTCATCGAGCGCTTCGAGCACGGCGAGTTCTACTCTGCCGACTCTATCCATTTCGCCGACACTACGCGCTACTACCCCGCCGCGGGACCCGTTGTTT
>CAMOMF010000002.1 GCA_946619625.1 uncultured Bacteroidales bacterium | reverse complement strand
CGGCACCCATAGCCATCATCTGTCCACCTGCACCGGTGTTGCCTGCGGCAGTCTCAAGCACATCAAAACTTCGTTCCATCTGATAGATATCCTTTCCTGTAACCTGTAGACGAGCGGCAAGGTCTTTAGCCTCTTTAAGACGTATAATACTCGGATCTTCTTCCGGCACATTAATAGACATGATGTTAAAGTCCACCAATTCTATGCCGTACAGGACGAATCTTTCATTGAGTTGTTGCTGTCAATAAGCAGACATATCCACCAACTGTGCGTTGACATCAAGTACTGACACATTGTCCATGGCTATTTTCTGCGCTATAAGGGCAGACAGTTGCATCACAATCTTGCCTTTGAAGTACTGCTCCACTTTTTCGGTGGAAAAAGCCGTCATGTTGCCAACGAGAGATTCAAGAAAAGTACGAGGCTTGGACACTTTGATGCCGTATTGGCCATACGCGCGCACAGGAACTATGATTTTATATCGCGGATCCTCCAACTGCAGAGGTTGAGTGGTGCCCCATTTGATGTCCAGTTTGTGCAACTGACTTACAAACCATACCTCAGCCTTGAAAGGAGACTCGCTGCCAAACGGAATGTTGATTAGTTTGTTGAGAACCGGCAACTCTTCGTTCTTAAGAGTGTAGGTGCCTGCTGTGAATTCATCACAGATTTTCCCTCCATGAACGAAGAATGCAGTTTGAGCAGGATGCACGACCAACTGAGATCCCAACCTTAAATTGTCGGATGGGAACTTCGATACCAATTCTTGATCATTGGCTTCGATGGTGATAACGTCAATTAATGCCATATTTGTGTATTTTTGTTGCTTTAGTATTTGTTAGTAGGGCACATACAAAAAGCGCAGACTTTTGTTGGTCGCTTCATTCGATTACTTGAGGCTCTGGACTGCCTTTATCTATCAAAATCTACGCAAAAGCCCACGCTGATAGCGTGAGCGTTAACGAACTTTGCTTGATAGATAAATTCTTGAAATTGTCCAGATTTCAAGTAATCAAGTTCAGCTTATAACGCTTTAATTTAGTATGTAGTGCTGCAACGCTATGCAGCAAGTGGTTATCTTGTGCGGCGGGAGGCCGCGAGGTTATGCCTCTGTCATAGACAAGTGGCGGCGCTGAAGAGCTGTCAGCACACTGTCTTCTGCGATGGGATTCAGACCGCGGAAGGTCGTGTGCTGCTTGAGTTCCTGCAGCGGCATCAACAACAGGAGCTTGGCGATGCACTCGTCCGCAAACGAGTTGCTGACAACGTTCACACCCGTAAAATCGAGCACCACCACGTCATTCGCTTGAATGAGCGGAAGCAACTGCTCTCGGGCTTTCGCACCTAACGGGCGCGTACCGAGATTTTCTCCTATTTCCCTAAATGTAAATGTTACCATAATTCGGTCAGCCCTGTGCTTGGCGAGTCAAAATACAGTTTTATCAATGTCGTTACGTCCATAATGTCGCTTCAATTGATTCCCAACTCTCTCTCACGCTGTTTCACATGTGCGAGCCATTCATGCTTGGCATTGAGCATCCCTTGAAATGCCGCATGGTATTCCTCAGGAGTGCTGTAGCGGATAATGACATCATCTTATAAGAGTGCATGTTTTAGTATTCGGGTGCAAAGGTACAACTTTTTTTTGACATATGCAAGTCTTTTGGCTGAAAAATACACTCTGTTCGTATTTTTGAGGCAAAATTGTGCGGCAGCGGGATAAATTTACAAAGAAAGTGGAGACCCCGCTAATCATATTGTAGCACAGGCCTCCCAAAAAAACTCATACATAGCGCGGTCAATCTGCGCTGTGGACTGTTAACCCTTGTAGGCTTTGAAACTCATGTCGAGGCACTTGAAGGAATGGGTGAGTGCTCCGACAGAGATAAAATCAACACCACACTCGGCATAATCGCGAAGTGTATCGGCGGTGATGCCACCGGAACTCTCTATCTCGATATATCCGGGCTGCGGTTTTTTCCAGTTGGGCACATGGTCGTTCCAATCGACATGACCTTTGGGCGAATGCTCTCGGATGTACTGCACGGCTTCGCGTGTTGCCTCGGGTGTGAAATTATCGAGCATAATACGGTCCACCCCACCCTCTTGCAGTGCGGCATCTATTTCGGCGCGGTTGCGCACTTCAATCTCAATCTTGAGGTCCTTGCCATTCGCCTTGCAATACTCCTTGGCGCGGTGGATTGCCGCAGCAGTACCGCCTGCAAAATCGACGTGGTTGTCCTTCAGCAGAATCATATCGAACAATCCGATACGGTGGTTGTGCGCTCCGCCGATGCGTACCGCCTCTTTTTCGAGCAGGCGAAGTCCGGGCGTAGTCTTACGAGTGTCGAGGATAGTGCAACCCGTGCCCTCCACCATCTGCTGATAGTGGTGTGCCATGGTGGCAATGCCGGACATGCGTTGCATGATGTTGAGCATGGTACGTTCTACCTGCAACAAACTGCGCACCTTGCCATACACGCGGAAGGCGATATCGCCGGGCTTGACCGCATCCCCATCTTTCAGGTACCATTCTACGCGAAGCGTCGGGTCGAAGTACTGAATAACATACTTGGCGACCTCCACGCCGGCAAGGATACCCGTGTCTTTCAAAATGAGTTGCTGACAGCCTTCTGCCTCGGCGGGAATGGAACTGAGCGAGGTGTGGTCGCCATCGCCGATATCTTCGCGAAACCACTGCCCGATGAGCTCGTTTAGCTCTTTTTGAGAGATATAATTCATATTTCTTGGTGTTTTTTTCAGAAAAAGTTTGCAAAGTTACAAAATTTTTCTTATCTTTGCAAACTTTTTCAAAGAAAAGTGCAAAGAAAAATGAAAATAACGCTACTTGTGGTGGGAAAAACCACCAATACAGCCCTTGAGGCGATGATATCTGACTACCAAAAACGTCTCACTCACTACGTGCCGTTCGAGTTGCGGGTACTGCCGGAACTAAAGAATGCCAAGTCGCTATCGTTCGAGCAACAGAAACAAGCCGAGGGGGAAATGATACTGAAAAGCATCGGACCGTCGTCGCAGGTTATTCTGTTAGACGAGCACGGCAAAGAGTACCGTTCGGTAGAGTTTGCGTCGTGGATGGAGAAACAAATGTCAAGCGGAAGAGACTTGGTATTTGTAGTGGGCGGTCCGTACGGTTTTTCCCAAGAGGTGTACGGGCGTGCGAACGGGTTGATTTCTTTGTCACAAATGACATTCTCGCACCAAATGGTAAGGCTGGTGTTTGTGGAACAGATTTACCGCGCCATGACTATCCTTCGCGGTGAACCGTATCACCATGAATAATATAACATTGAAGAAAAAAGGCGGCCACCTTGAAAGATAGCCGTCTTTGGAAAGTAATTATTCTGTCGCTTGAGTTATTCAATTTCCGTTTGGCTTGGGCAGACGGGCAGCATTTCATCCTGAACGGGCTCAGCTGCAGACTCTGCCGGAGCGGGTTCTTCAACAGTCTGGGCGGGCACGTCCTTACCCACCCAACGCAGCGGTGCAGCCCAACCCTTGCCGTGCTTCACCAGCAACACATTGCCGAACCACAGACAGCAGAGCACAACCAGAGTACAGCAAATACCAATGAGCCATTTCTGCCAAGCGGGCATTTTCTCTGCAAACGGATCCTTTGCCTTGACAATGGGGAACTTAACTTGGTCGGTGAGAGTAGCGCCGAACGGAATATTGACGATAGAAGCGGCATTGACAGCCCACCCGTTGGCATTGAGCAGCGGAGCGATATTACGACGACGCAGTTTCAGCCATGCCATAATCATACTCGGTCCGGAGATAATGAGCAACAACACTACGAAGAACAGCACCCAGTGATACCATTCGGTGAAAGTTCTGAAGAAATCCGCCAGTGCTGCGCCAATCAGTCCGACAGCCATGCCGATGGCGGCAAAAATGCCGGCGAACTTGGCGATGTCGAACGAAGGAGCAACTTTGGGTGCTTCTTTCTTTTCGGCGGTCTCGGCGGCCGCAGTCTCCAGTTTGGCGGTGGTGTCTGCCATCATCTTGGAGTCTTTCTCAGCGGCGCGTTTGTTGATCATGTCTTCAATCCACTTTGCCAGACGGCGGTAAGGACTCCAGAACGCTTGACGGAGACTGATTGGATTATCAATAATCTTGGTAACAACAGCATCATAATCCAGACCATCGCGGTCATAGAAGATGGCATTTTTGCCGACGTACAGGTCGCCGGTCTCGCCCATCGTCATGGCAGCAACGATGTCCATAGTTACACCTTTCTGCTTATTAGTGCAAGTGCAGTACAGCAGATAAATGCCACTGGCGGGTGCCATGGCTCCGTGTGCGCCTGCGTTCTGCACCCGCATACACAGGTGACACGCACGCTGGTCAATAATCAAGGTACCTGCCTGGAAGACCGCCTTGACAGACTGGTCAGGCGAATAGAAATCCTGGAAAGTGATATAGTTGCGGAGCAATGTATAGAAGTCGCGGTTCAGATAGAGCAACTTGCGCAAGTCCTGATACTTGGCGGTGGCGGCAGCAATGGCGGCAGCGTTGGCATCCTTGGCGGCGGCAGTACCCGCCTCGAAGGCCGCTATCTTCTCGCCCATCTCCGCCCACTTGGTTTCCTCGATGCCGGGGACCGGAGTCTCGGGGTCGATGGTAGCCAATCCGAGTGCTGCAAGCGCCTTCTTTTTGAAATAGTCGCTGTATGCCGCCTGCGTATCCTTGTAGGCGGCAATAATATCCGCGGCAAAGGGCGCCTCGGGCAAGGGCTGTGCTTCGATAGTCACGGCTGCGACAGCCGCTTCTACGTCCGCCAGTGTCACCTCGTCCTTGCCGGCTGCCACTTCCTTGGCAACAGCCAGAATCGCCTCATCCTGAATCTCGTCCAAGCGGAGACAGTCCTTGCCTTTCAGGAGTGTATCAGGTGTTTTAAGCACACTGCACAGCCACTCGCCTGCGGCAACTATCTCGTTTACCTTGACATGACCGTCGCCGTCGAGGGCAAGCATTGCAAGCGTCTTCTCATCCATCTCGAAGCCCTTTGTGGGACATGACAGGACGGTCCACATCTTTTGGTCGAGTTCACCTAAATGGCGGATATCCTCGCCTTTGGTGATTTGTACGCGAGTGTTGCCACCAATAGTGGCAAACTTCCAATCATACTTTTTCTTCATTATAGATTGATTTATAATTTACACATTCATACTATCAGTTTTCTACTCCACTCCGTTGGTGAGATCATGGTACTCGTGCAACGAGAGGTTGTCGCTGACAATCTTGAGGGCACGGACATCCGTAAAGCCCATGCCGACAATGAACGCCAATTCCATGTCGAAAACGCAGTCGTGTTCCTTGGACTGGAGGACGAAATCAACACTCGTGAAGATTGGTACGTCCTTGTGTTCTACAGGGATATGGTACTCCTCCGCGAGTCCTCCGCGCAAGTGGTAGGAAGGTTCCTTATAGGTTACATTGGGGTGGCAAAGTCGCACTTCTCCCACCTCTACCATCGCGCCAATACGGTAGTTGGCAGAGCCCACGTATCCGATGTTAATGAGCGGTGTATCCAATGGCAAGCCGCGCAGGCTGCGCAGGATATTCAGTGCTCCCACGCCGGTCACCAATATGTCTTGTCCGGGGAAATACTGTTCCGCCAAGGCACGCTCGCCTTCTTCTGCAATTAGTATCATATTATTTCCAAGTATTATTGGTTATTGATATTGTGGACATTGGTTATTGATGCTGTGGACGCAGCAGGTCGTTGACGGTCTTCACGGGGTTGAAGGTCTCGATGGGCACTTCCACAAAGATGGTGTTCCAATTAGCCATTGCGCCGTTCCAGAGTCCCGGCAATTCCAATGCCTGCAGTTCTCGTCCGTCCTTGGATTTCTGCGAAATAAAGCCGGTCTTGGGGTCCACAAACTTAGGCAGGTCGAAACGATTGCCCTTGTAGTCGCGGATACCACACACGAGGTCTACCGGGTTGAAGTGAGTAGCCGTCGCCATCAGTTTCTTGTCGGCTATCTGGCTGGATTCCAGTATCTGGTTCTGAATGCGTCCATCGGGTTCTTTCACGCGGAAAGGTCCACCTCCCGGCTCGCCCTCGTTCTTAACCATGCCGCAAACACGAATAGGGCGGTTGAGCACTGCGCGCATGCTGTCGGAGGTGTATTCGGGCAGTTCCACTGAAAGCTCGTCGTTAAGGAAAGTTTTGATTTCTTTCAGATTAGCCATACCCAGGTCCAGTTCGCGCAGATAGCGGAAAGCCTTGGCTTGTTTGCTAACGAGGATACCCGCCAACAGCCGTTTGTAGCGTACGGTGGGTTCCTTGAGGCGGTCAGGAACCACGTTATCGATGTTCTTGATAAATACCACGTCCGCCTCCTGTTCGCCGAGGTTCTCGATGAGTGCTCCGTGTCCTCCCGGACGGAAGAGCAACTTGCCGTCCTTGGTACGGAATGGGTCGCCATGTTTGTCCGCAGCGATGGTGTCGGTGGACGGTTTCTGCTCGGAGAAAGAGATATGATAGTGCACACCATACTTATCTTCATACGCGCGCGAATGCTCGCCCACGTGTTTCTCGAAAAGTGCGAGGTGCTCGTGCGAAACAGTGAAATGCAGATTCACCTCTTTCTTGGAGTTCTGCGCGTAGAGTGCGCCCTCCACCATGTGCTCCAAAGCAGGGGTGCGCTCGCCATCGGGGTAACTATGGAACAGCAACAGTCCTTTTGGAAGTTGCCCGTAGTGCATGCCATTGAGAAGCACATCCACTACTTTCAGCCGAGGCGTGTCAATACCTGCCTTGCGAACCAGTTCGGGGAAGAAAGCGAAGTGCTCTATTCCGCCAAAGAAGGTGTCGATGAAAGGCGTCTCTTTGCCGGTCTCAAGGTACTCGAACAGGTCCTTGAACATACGGCTGGCAGCGCCGGAAGCGGGAACAAACTTGAGGATAGTATGGTCGCCTGCCAGATATGCAGACCACTCATTGAGATACGTTTCTTCCTCCGCCTTGGACGGTTTCATGATTCCCTTGCCAAGGGCACTGGCGGCAACAATATTCAGGGCGGGGAATCCGTCTTTGAAACATTGCAACTGCTGCATCACTTTTGCCTCACTGATACCTCTTTCGCTCAGTTGGCTTAAATCACTTTGTGTAAACATAGATATGCGTGTTTGTTAAAAATTACTCAATCTCCCAGGCACATGGTAGGGACGGTCGGAAAGGTCATTGCGTGTCCGAGGATGCCGAACACGAGTGTTATTCGTATCCGATGATGCCGAACGCGGGTGCAAAGTTAATATTTTTTTTTCATTTATGCAAAAGTTTTTTGCAGAAAATGTTATTTTATGCCCTAAAAAAGTGCTTTATCGTTGCAAATGTCAGAAAAAAAGCGTAACTTTGCACAAAATTTCAACAATAAAGATTAGTGATGTGGGTAGTATTGGCATTTTTCTCGGCACTTTGCCTGGGCGGGTACGACATCAGTAAGAAAATAGCACTCCGTCAATATAGTGTTCAGGATGT
>CAMOMF010000001.1 GCA_946619625.1 uncultured Bacteroidales bacterium | reverse complement strand
CCCCACCTCCCTATAGGGTTTCTTGTTGTATGTTTCCCCGAAAATTCCGGGTGAGGCTATTTTAGTAGGCATAATAGAAACCTGTTACAGAACGTGATGCCTACATTGGCTGTTGGAAAAAATTTTTCCAGCAAGTTGAAAAAAAACGAAAATTCAACTTTACTTATCTAATTTTTCAAACTTATGAAGTATTTATTAGGGGAGGTGCAAACCAACCTACATTGATAATTATGGAAAAGAAGTATAAACGCGAGTATCGGGAATTGCGCCCAGAGACAATTGAAAAGTTGAAGAATAATGCATCTCTTAAACGTGCAAAATCAGAGGAACATAAGCAACACATCTCCCAAGGATTGAAGAAATATTGGAGTGGCGTTGCATCAAGAGATGACGTGTACACCATGACAGATTTAATTAACGGAAAGGAAGTATAATATGATTGAGTTTGAGGAATACAACAAACCGTTAACACGCACACAGGAGTTCCTGTTAACGAATGTGATATTGGATATATTGATAAAGCGTCACGTTGGAAAATCAAAGGCTATAACTGCCGTTGAGTTAGTTGCAGACATACAATTATATTTTGATAAAGACATTGACGTTCGAAAATTGAGACAAGCAATATGCAAATTGAGAATGAAAGGTTATCCGGTGTGTTCATGCTCAAGAGGATATTACTACGTAGATGAGCCATTCGAATTGGAATGTACCATTCAAAGTCTAACGGAACGATTAAAGGCTCTTGCAGCGTTGATAGTAGCGATGTCGGCTAAATACCGTGAAGTGTACGGTAAATATCCTTTCTTAGTCATTGATGACTTAGAAGAAAATATTGAAAAAATAGTTTCACCTCCGTTAATTGGAGATTAACGTTAAGAAATGAATAGTCACCTTCAACTTGAAGTGATTGTTCATTTCGCCTTTTCCGCTAGCGAAATATGATTTCGCGTGTTCCCTTGTATTTGTATTTGTAATTGTGTTTGTATTTGTAGTTGTTATTGTTCTTTTATTTGTATTTGATTTTTTCTTTTTATTTATCTTTGTATTTGTTATTGTGCTTGTAGTTGTGCTTGAGTTTGTAGTTAGATATAAACAATGTTTAGAAAAATTTATGTATATTTACATTGACGATACTTGAAGTTGGGAGCAAGTCGTTATGTAGAAAGACAAATATTTAATAATAACCAATCATACAGAGTGATACTCTCAACCGCTCTAGATGATATAAAACCATTAAGATTATGGAGAATTATAAAAACAAAGCATTCCTCTGCTACTTAGACAACGAGGTAATGTATTCAGAGTTAAGCGATGAAGACGCAGGTAAATTAATCAAAGCAATGTTTCGGTACGCAAAAGGTCAAGAAGTTACTCTAACCAGAGAAGAGGCTCCTATTGCGTACGGCTATTTTGTATTCCTTCAAGGACAGTACGACAGGGACAAAGCAAAGTATGAAGAGAAGGTTGCTAAGAAAAGGAAACGCGACACAGCACGTTATGCAAAGCAAAAAGGACTTTCTGTTGAATTGGCAAATGAAGAGGAAAAGTCGGAGTGGGAATCTTTCAAACGCATAAAAGCGAAGCAAGAGAAACTACTTAAGGAAGGGCGCATAACAGAACCTTTATTATAAGAAGGAGGAATCCTTCTTTTTTTATGGCTTAGATTCAACAATTAATGCGCTAGTTCATGGCACGCCGTCCCCGCGTAAATGCCACGAGACAGATCATTTTTCCAAAATTTTTCCGAAGATCAGGACTTCCTGCATTTATGGGGTACGATGGAATGGTTACAAATCTTTCCAACCTCCAAAATCGGTTGTTTCCTACAAATTTTTATTGGTCCAGATTATTGAACTTATTTCTTTCGGAAAACCATGAAGTAGGAATGATACTTCCGTGCGTGTCTTTGTTGTATTAAAGTTTTCCCTACGATGGCATGATTAGCAAGCAATATAAACACATCCTCTAATGTAAATCCAATCTCAGAAGCAAACTGCTGCACCATGAAACTTGTCCAAATCTGCCTACCCGTATAATTGGTATCTTGTGTTTTTATTACCAAATAGCCTCCTTTCTTTAATAGACGATAAGAAAGGCGTAACATCTCCCTATTAGTGTTAACTAACTCATCAACACTGCGAAAAGCAGTAAAGCGCTTATCAACCATTAGGGCTTTGTTTGATGAAGGGCGAACGATGAACGGCAAATCAAACACTATACTATTCATGATGCCATCAGGTAGCGAGTCGGCGTGTCCTAGCGGCATAACATCGGCAAATAAAGGGAATTTGTCATATTTGTATTTGGGTTGCCTTAAACGTTGATAGAATACACCTGTAGAGTACGTTAAATCACACTCAAACGTATTGTCTTTGATGTAGAGAGTAAGGATGTTGTGTAGAATGTCATTTTGATTGGTTGCAACGCTGCGGATAACATGTTGATTATCGCAGGAGTTAAACGCTGATACTTTATCCTCATTAATCGTTCGTTTATATTCTTCAAGGTTGAAGTTATATAGATACTTCCGTACAGTGTTCGGCGAAAAGCCTGTATCACGAACGATTTCCGCAAAAGTCTTTCCGTTTTTCTGCTGATTGAGAATAAGGGCGCGTTTACGTAATTGTTCGTCTGTACGTCTATCTATCTTGTGATTCTTTATGTGTTGCCTAATAGCATGGATGGTTACACCATTCTTAACGGCATTTTCTTCTATTGATAGTTCCGGATAGTATATCATGCTCTTTCAAATTTTGGTACAAAGGTAATATTAATTTTTGAAACCACCAAATTTGATTATACTTTTATTTCATTTTTATTGCGAATTTATACGGTACATGTCCTGATCGAAAATAAGAATTTCAATTTTTTGCGTATATTTACGGCGAAGGATGACACAGAGGTTATCTGCGAACTAAAGGTATATTGTAAAAAATGAAAATTGATGGAAGAAAAAAGAATTAGAACTTATGAAGAAGTCTTTGGGATATCCAAAGAAGCGTTGCACAAAGGGTGTGCAAGATTAGCAAGGTATGATGTGTTAACAGGTGCGTCTCGCTCTTATAGGACTATCAAAAAATACTATAAGAGATGCGTGAAATATGAGTATTGCATTTGTGGAGGAACTCGTGTACGTCTTCCTTGGCTCTTAATATATGATTGGAAAGTAGAAAAAGAGGAATTAGACGAAAGATGCCATGCCATTATAGAATTTTCTGATTATTCGGAGAAAGATGTTATCAAAAGAGCACGTATATACAATGAGTCTAAGAAGCAGGCAACCTCTTTCTTCCCTATCTAATAGATGAAGATCGCTGAGGCCGTAAGGGGCAGAAGTCTTAATCAGAAAAAAGAGTAAGATATGATGATTTTTTCGTATATTTACAGTGAAGGGCAATATAGAGATTGCAGGAATATGTTTAATTAAAAATTTTGAAAGCATGAGTAAATTTATGTACAAAGTAGAGTTTCCTAATAGGGAAGCCGGAGTTAATTATTGCGAGAAGAAAGGCATTCATGCGAAGAATATTCGCGAGTATAAAAAGGATGAAGTTATCTTCTATAGCAGTCGAGTGAAAACACGCGAAGCGCAGATTCTATCGAACATGTACCCGTGTGTACTGAATCTTAATGGATTGATTTTCAAATCAGTGGAACACATGTACCATTATTTGTGCTTCACTCAGTTTCCTGAGATACAGGAACTGATTCAAGCATGTAGAACAGGCTTTGAAGTGAAACAAATGTGCAAGGGATTAAAAAGGGATGACAACTTCGAAGAAAAGCATCATGACGTAATGGAATTCTGCATGAACCTTAAATACCAACAATGCAAAGAGTTCCGCGAAATCCTTGAAAATAGTGGTGATGTTCCATTAGTAGAATGGGCAGAAAGGGGAGATGTCTCTGCCGGCACTTGCCTATACATGAAGGGTGGTGAAGAATGGCTCATCGGACAAAACTCAGGTGGAAGATTACTGATGAAAGTACGGCTCAACAACAGAAAGAAGAACTTGTAGTGGTTCTCCTTTTACAAAAAACTATGCTGCGGATCCACGCAGCATAGTTCTCTATATCAGATGTGATGGTGATTATTTCACCTCTTGTCCGTGTAATGTAAACACTTTATCTCCACGGAGAATGTACACGTTACCATCGCGCATAATCTTTTGCGGTATATTGAGCGCGTCTTCATTCATTTGCTCTATATCCGTTGAGACATCATTCGTTGTCGTGAAAGTTCCTGTTAGCGTCTCTATGATATTATCATTTTCGTCAAAGGCGGTTAATGCATATTCGTACGTTGTGCCGCTATTCAAGCCGCTAACTGTAAATTGGAATCCTGCTGCTTGTGTTTGCTGGGCTTCACGGCTTCGATTAGGAGCAAAAGCAATACCTGTTAATTGTCCCAATGCATTGAATGTCAATGTACATATTACATTACCATTCATGCCACGAATAACCAATTCATAAGTTGCGGCATTACTTATTAACGTCCATATAAGGCTTGCAGAGGTACTACTTGGCGTGACTACAATAGCATCCCCGGGTTCTTCTACTTCTTCTGCCCCTATTGCTTGGATATTTACAAATTCTTTCCATACCTCAGCATTTCTATATGCACTCACAGATGTATAAGGAACGTAGAGAATGCATGTAGATTTGTTTACACCAACTACAGCGGTACTATCAATAACTGGAGGCGTTTCCGCATAACATGTAATCTCTACAAGAGTATCATTAGTAAATGCATATTCCCCAATCTCTGTTACACTTGCAGGAATAACAAGGTTATTGATAGCACTAAAGTCTTTCAATAAATACACAGGTATGTATTCTACGCTATCGCCCAATATGAATGATGTTATACTATCACGTGAGGCGTAGAATGGAAAACAATTGGTATCAGTATTGGGCTTGCTTTGCCTATAATTGATAGCATTCCATTGCACTTTCTTTATGCTGGCACACTTGTTAAAAACATTTTTACCCAATGCAGTAACTCCTGTCCCTATTGTAACTTCCTCTAATTTTGTACATTCACGGAACGCGGCTTCCCCCAAAGCCGTTACACTATTCGGAATATCAATAGATGTTAATCCCTTGCATTTGTAAAATGCAGAGCCAGCAATTGTTTTGATTCCGTCTGGCACAAGGTATGCTCCGGAATAAGAGGTGGGCATACATAAGAATGTATGTCTGTTATATATTGGGCTTTTTAAACTTGTACATTCAGTAAAGACACCTTCACCTATAGTAGTAACATTGTCTCCAAGTACAACGGATTGCAAATTACTACAACGAGTAAAAGCAGTATTGCCAATTGTTGTCACACCATCAGGAATAACAACGGAGGTTAAACCAGTGCATCCATCAAATGCTGTATGTCCTATTCTAACAACGGTACTTGGAATGCTAACAGTTTTCATTGCAGAATAACCTGCAAATGCCCGATTACTAATTTCTGTCACTCCCTCGGGAATAACAAGATTGATAATTTCCTCATTGTTCAGATATAGATGGTGAGCGTAATACAACGGATTAGCCGTTTTACTATTTTTGAAATTAATACGACACCATGCGGCTATATCGGAAATGTGCACAGCGGATAATTTGTTCATGCCGCTGCATAATTCAGAGGGCAAATATTCTACACTATCACCAATAACAAATGTTGTTATATTACCTTTAACGCTGTAAAAAGAAGAATACGTATTATCCGTATAAGCGAAACAATTTTTAGCATTCCACTCTATTGTTGTGAGGCTTGTGCAAGCATTAAAGGCTCTTTTACCAAGCGAGGTGAGATTAGTAGGCAGTGTTATGGATGTCAAACTACTGCAATGTCCAAAAGCCGCATCTCCTATACTCGTTACACTATTCGGAATTTCAATGGATACTATATTTTCCAGCCCCAAAAATGACATCGCTCCAATACGTTTAACACCATCTTTAATAATAACTTTTTTTACTGCATTTTTATTTGCCGCAAAATTAAACTGCTCAGAACCACCCCATGTTCCATTGCCCTCGATAGTAAGAATACTATCACATGATAATTCCCATTTTATACTATCTCCACGTGTTTCAGACAAAAGAAGACAATTCCCTTCCATCCAAAATTCTGCTGTGAACGTTGTATCTTGTGTTAGAATAATTGTACGCGGGTTGTCTGTGATGCCATCACTCCATTGGGTAAATGTGTAACCTACGTTAGGAATAGCAGTGTAAGACAATTGTGTTAAGTAATCATACTCTCCACTTGCACCTTCTATAGTACCTTGTAAGCTATCGCATGTAACAGAGATAGTATAGCGATTGATAGAATAAAGAGCCTGAATTACCGTATCCTGTGTCACAGCAGAAACCTCTTTATCCCAACTGATGAATGTATATCCTTCGCGTGTTGGATTCGCAGGCGGAACAGCAGCAGATAAGTATTCAACGCTATCGGATTTCAGAATGCTATTGTCCCAATCGACAAAATCTACTCTGTAGTAGTTGATGTTATAGAGCGCTGTTATTACTGTATCCTGTGTCACGGCAGATACTTCCTTGTTCCAACCGATGAACGTATATCCTTCGCGTGTTGGATTCGCAGGCGGAACAGCAGCAGATAAGTATTCAACGCTATCGGATTTCAAAATGCTATAGTCCCAATCCACAAAATCTACTTTATAGCGATTGATATTGAAAACGGCTTCAAAGGTAGTATCTTGCGTAAGAATGATAGTACGCGGATTGTCTGTATTTCCATCGCTCCATTGTGAGAACTGATAGCCATTGTTTGGAATGGCTCTATAGAGGAGGTTTGACATAAAATCAAATTCACCACTTGCACCCTCAATAGAACCTTGTGTGGCATCGTATGTAACTGAGATAGTATAGCGGTTTGGTGTAAAAAGCGCAGTGAACGTAGTATCTTTAGTAAGTATAATTGCGCGTGGGTTATCTGTAACGCCATCGCTCCATTGAGTAAAATGGTAGCCTTTGTTGGGAATTGCTTCCGCTTTTATTATTCCTATATTATTTTCTATGTTTACCTGTCCTTGTAGTTCATTACAACTGATAGAATATGTGAATGCAGAATGAATCCGTGATATTTCCAAATATGCCACGTACGGGTTCATTTCCATGTCGTTCCTATACAAATAGATAGATCTTAATTGTGGTGCATTGTTGCCTAAGACAAAGGAATATAACCCCGGCTTATAAACTCCTTGGATGGTTTTAATAGGTGTGATTCCTTCGTCAGAATAGAAAAATATTTCCCCTTCTCCGATATCAGACTCTTGGGTAAGAAGAACAGAAACGATGTCCCCTTGCTGTAAAGTCCCTAACGGGAAAAGCAATCCAATATGGCTCGGTTTGTTCCCTAATTTATAGCCGGTATATGAAGAGAATGTATTATATTTTGTTTCGTGTCTCGTATTTCCGACAACAGAACTGAACGCGTCCGTATTGGAAGACAAAGAAAAACTTGTCCTGTCTTCTCCTGTCAGCGTTATTCTGACTTTCTGTTTGTTGGAATTAGAAAAAATGAAAAGCGTGTATTCTTTCAGTATAACATTGGATTCTTTTATATGAACAACAGCATTCCATCCATAATCAGTATTGTCCAATCGGACAACTTCTGCAATGGCAGTTTCAGATTTCGTCAAAGTTTCTATTTGGGGGATATAGGTGCTTTCATGCTCATCATAGACGAACATTGTATCTGCAATCGGGATGAGTTCTCCATTGACGGATATTGCTTTTATTGGATCCTCAGCAACAAATATTGCAGATAATTCAACATCTTTATATAACGTAAGCGTACGCGGATTATTCGTGTCTGCATCGCTCCACCTCTGAAATTTGAAGCCCTGTTTGGGAGTGGCGGAAATCACCACGTCAGACGAGTGAGCGTATGTGCCTTCCAAAGGAGAAACTGAGCCTTTGCTTGTATCGCAAGACAAATGCAGCGAATAATAGTTGATTTCGTATTCTGCCGTAAAAACAGTGTTAGATGCCACATCTACGGAACGCGGATTATCCGTATTCCCATCACTCCACTGCGTAAAATGATAGCCTGTATATGTCGGTGCTGAAAGTTTAAAGCCATTATCACATGCAACAGATACGTCATTTCGCGAATCGAGAAGCGTACCTTGGCTTTTTAGAAGAATTCCGATTGTGTAAGGGAATGGCATATTGGTTATTTGTGAAGAATAATCTTTCCATTGAGCCTGATATGTTTGCACAAGTTCACAGGGAACATAGATGGTTGTGGAAATATTACTTAATGTATAGGAAATATAAGTATTTTTGGGAAATACGGATTTGCCAATTGTCGGGGGAACACTTTTTTTAATTGTTACGGACGTTAATGCACAACCAGAAAATGCATGATTCTCAATGTCGGTAATACTATTGGGCAAAATAACAGATGTCAGTGGTGTGCATAGATAGAAGGAGTAACTGCCGATGCGTTTCAAATTTTCATTAAAGGTAATTGTCGAAAGGTTCGAGCAATCATAAAAAGCATAACTCCCAATAGAAGTCAATTCGTTAGGCAGATTCACACCTTTTATCTTTGAACGATATGAATACCAAGGTGCATTAGATGATGAAGAATAATCGTCCATTGCTCCTGAACCATAAATGATCAAGATGCTGTCATTGGTATTCAGCGTCCAGATTAAGTCATTGCCGCAAGTGCCTGAATAGTTGGCAGCACTTAATGTTGATAAACCCGCTAAAAATGCAAGCATTAACGATAAAATAGTGTGTTTCATATAGACTGATTATTTTGTTATCTTCATTTATATATAAAAAGCGGGACTGCACTGCTACTGTTCCGTTTCCTTAGGCTCTGGTATTGCCTTTTCATCCAAACAGCAACACCGTAGCCCACGCCGTATGTATAGAAGTACGCGCAATACGAGTACATGAATACACACTTACAGGCATCTTAGTGTCGCATTGTTTCGGATGATTATGAACTTACCAGATTCAAGGAAACCAAAACAAAACGCGTAAGACGCTTTTCAATATGTTAGTTTTTGCTGCAAGAGTTATACTTGAAAACAGCTTGCACCAAATTTGGGTGCAAAGTTACAGTTTTTTTCTGAATTATACAAATTTTTAGCAGTATTTCTTTAAAATCCTAATATTTTTAGCCGATATGTAGCGAAATCATTTATTACAAAAAAGCAGGGCAACCTTCTTAGATTCCCTGCGACGGTTGTCGTTTGTGCCCTACAAAAGTTGCACTACGACAAATGAAAAGAAAATAAATTGTTGTTGTGTGCTACAATAATCACAATACAACAGTTCGTTTTTTATTTCTGGTGCAAAGATACGGATTAATTTTCAAACAACCAAAAATTTCGTATATTTTTTTGATTTTTTTATTGTTCAATCATTGAAAAGGAAAAGAGTCTTGATCTTCTGAATAGTGGTTTTACTATTTCCTGTTATCTTTGCCACATTTCGCACGGAATAACCTTTGCGTAGTAATGAAAGGGCTTCTTTGTAATCCTCTTGAAATTGTTGCTTTGTCTTTACTGAACCTTTTCGTCTTCCAAATCCGGCTTCTGCAAGTGTCAATCCTTGTGCTAACGCCAATTCTTTCTTTCGCTCTCGCGCATCATGAAGCCTAAAGGCTATTGAGTCGCGCTCGATTTGAGAACAGGTGGAAATTACGGCGACAAAAATTGCCAAGAAGGCATTCTCTTTACCATCAACGAATAATGACATTTGCTCCTTTTGGAAATAGGCATTGATGTGCTGATCAAGAAGTCTTTTAATATTCTCCTGTACTTCCCATATCGCTCTACCCAATCTATCCAACGAACTAAAGTAAATAATGTCTATCTTATTTGCAATCGCGTATTCAATGCAATCGTTTAATACAATGCGGTTCTTGTTGAGTGTCGCTCCTGAGATATGCTCTTCAAAGGTGTGAGTAAGTTTATCGCCATTCGCCTCAATGAGTTTTGTCAAAGAGTAAACCTGTCTATCTGTACTCTGTCTATGCTCTTGCGATCCAGATGAAGAAGTGCGAGCGTATATTATTGCTTTCTGGTTCATAAAATATCAAAGATTAAAATTGGTTTGTATCATTAAAAGTGTTTCTGATTTTTTGTGGTACATGTCGGCTTTGGTACATTTTGTACGATGATAAGCACCTTAATATTTTTGTGCGCGTGTATGAGAGAGACAATATGCACGTTGAACTTGTTTTGCGTAATCATGTGTATATTCAACTTTGTTATCTATCACACTTACGAGTTGATCAAGATATACATCCTTTATAGTCTCCACGACATCACCTCTCTTAATTAGGTAGATGTCAAACGTATCAAGCCAATTCAACATAACCTTAACTTGTCCGGAAAACTTAAAACCATCAACATTGAAGATAATACCGCCTTCTCCCTCTTCGCATTCAGCAATTGCTACTGGGTTGTGAAATCCCCATGACAATACAATAGCGATTGAAGATTTAAAGATACTGAGTATATATTTTGCTATTTCCATATTCTTTGTGATTAGTGGGGCTTTGAGATTATCGCCACCCCTGTTTAACTTACGCGACTGCAAGAAGTGTTTCATATCGGAGGCTACGAAAAGCGCCCTTCTCTACATCCCAATACTTAACGGTGTTCACTTGTTCTCCACTGTAACCTGTGCCGATAATCTTATTT